>CAYVJJ010000005.1:0-29464 GCA_964451655.1 uncultured Mycobacteriaceae bacterium
ATGGCCCCTCCGGCCGGCGCGGCGGCCGGCGCGGATCGCCGCGCCGCGGCGGCCCCTCCGGCCGTCCCGGGCGTGGTGGCCGCCCCCGCGGTCGCCGCTGAGGAGCACAGGCACGGGGCACCACACCCCTCGTCAGTCGACCTCGTGCGCCCGTCCGGCGGGCGCGCATGAGGACAGCACCCGGGCCAGGGAGCGGAAATCGTCGTGGCGGCCGGTGGACTTGCGGTAGACCAATCCGACGGTCCGTCCGGGTACCGGTGCCGCGAACCGCGCGGTCGCCATCCCCCCGCGCGCGGTCTCCGCCGGAACGGCCGATTCCGGCAGAAGCGTGACGCCCAGGTTCCCGGCCACGCATTGCACGACGGTGGCCAGCGACGTCGCACGCGTGTCCCCCAGCACCGGCGTCGCCCCCACCAGACGGCACAGATCCAGGGTCTGGTCACGCAGGCAGTGCCCCTCGTCGAGCAGCAGCAGGGGAAGCTCGTCGAGCACCGCCGCGGAGAGATCATCGCGACCGGCCAGCGGATGCCCCTGCGGGACCACCAGAACGAAGTCCTCGTCGTACAGGGGGATCTCCACCAGCCCAGTCGCCCCGGACGGCAGGGCCATCACCCCCACGTCCAACGCGCCGCCGCGGAGTCCCTCCAAAAGCCGTTCGGTCTGGTCCTCCACGAGGTGCGGGTGCAGATCCGGATAGGCGGCGCCCAGCGAGGGCAGAGCGGTGGGCAGCACGTAGGGAGCGACGGTGGGGATCATCCCGATGCGCAGGCCGCCCACCATCCCGTCGCCGATCCCCGCGGCCGCGCTGACGAATCCGTCCACCGCCTCGAGCGCGGCCAGCGCTTTGCCCAGCAGCTCGCGTCCCGCCTCGGTGACCAGGACCTTGCGCGTGCTGCGCTCGATCAGCGCCACGCCCAGCCCGGACTCCAGTGAGGACAGCGCCTGCGACAGGGTCGGCTGACTCACGCCCAGCCGCTGGGCGGCGGCGCCGAAGTGGCGGTATTCGGCCACGGCGACGAAGGCCCTGAGCTGCGCGATGGTGGGGCGATAAGATTCATCGATCACAACAATGAGTCTACATCAACTGAGAGGCTTTACCTTTTCGCTTTTCTCGGGCATAGTTGTGGGCGAAGGACGGAGCAGAACAGACGTCCGGACCGGTTCCGGTGCCATACCCCCAACCGCCGCCGGCCTGTCCCGCTCCGCACCCCTCGCCCGGCGCACCCGCACGCCGGCACTGTCAGCGGCGGACACCCACGCCGCACCACAACGACAAAGGAGTTATCTACATGGCTCTCCTCACCATCGGTGACCAGTTCCCGTCCTACAGCCTCACCGCCCTCATCGGCGGCGACCTCTCCGAGGTGGACGCTCAGCAGCCGGATGACTACTTCACCACCGTCACCAGCGACGACCACGCGGGCAAGTGGCGCGTGATCTTCTTCTGGCCGAAGGACTTCACCTTCGTGTGCCCCACCGAGATCGCGGCCTTCGGCAAGCTCAACGAGGAGTTCGAGGATCGCGACGCGCAGGTGCTGGGCGCCTCGGTGGACAATGAGTTCGTGCACTTCCAGTGGCGTGCACAGCACGAGGACCTCAAGACGCTCCCCTTCCCGATGCTCTCGGACCTCAAGCGTGAGTTGGTCGAGGCCACCGGCGTCCTCAACGCCGAGGGCGTGGCGGACCGCGCCACCTTCATCGTCGACCCGAACAACGAGGTCCAGTTCGTCTCCGTGACGGCGGGGTCCGTGGGCCGCAACGTCGACGAGGTCCTCCGCGTCCTCGACGCCCTGCAGTCCGATGAGCTGTGCGCCTGCAACTGGAAGAAGGGCGACCCGACCATCGACGCCGGCGAGCTGGTGAAGGAAGCACTCTGACAATGAGCATCGACAACCTCAAGAGCTCACTGCCCGAGTACGCCAAGGACCTCAAGCTCAACCTGAGTTCGCTGTCACGCTCCACGGAGCTCAGCGAGCAACAGCTCTGGGGCACCATGCTGGCCACGGCGGCGGCGGCGAAGTCCGCCACCGTGTTCTCCGAGATCTCCGACGAGGCGCGCGAGCACCTCTCGGACACCGCGTTCGACGCGGCGCTGGGCGCGGCCACGATCATGGGCATGAACAACGTCGCCTACCGCGCGAAGTCGTTCCTGGGCAGCGAGTACACCCAGGTGAAGATGGGGCTGCGGATGAACATCATCGGCAACCCCGGCGTGGAGAAGGCCGACTTCGAGCTGTGGTCGCTCGCGGTGTCCACCATCAACGGATGCCACGACTGCACCGCCGCGCACGACGCCACCGTCCGCAAGGAGGGGCTCACCAAGGAGCAGGTCTGGGAGGCCGTCAAGGTCGCCGCGACCATGGCGGGCGTCGCCCAGGCGGTCGAGATCGAGGCCGCCAAGTAGCGACCCGCACGCCCCGACCGCAACGCGGACCGTCTCCCGGGCCCCGCACCTCACGAGGGTGCGGGGCCCGGGCCGTCTCCGGGGACGGACACGGCGATCTCGCCGCCGAGCTCCACGCCCGGCACCAGCGGGAGGCTGTCTCCGCTCCAGAACCGTCCGGGGTCGTACCAGCTCGCATCCCGCCGGCCGTGCAGCAACCCCATCTCCTCATACGTCCGGGCCACCACCTGCGCGCAGAACGCGCTCTCCCAGCCGGACGGTCCCGTGGCGCCGGATCGGCGGGCGCCATCGCGGCGCAGTCGGCTCCGGGGCACCCTGCCGCGCAGCCAGCCGACGGCCAGGCTCGTCGTCGACGGGAACGGGGTGCCGTCCAGACGCGCGATCGTGCGGAGCAGCCGGTCCTCCTGCTGCGGTGTCACTTCGACGTTGATCTGCCGCATCCACGCGCGCTGCCCGTAGCGGTGCGCCCAGGTGCGCACCGCATCCTGCAGATCATGCAGCTGCACGCCGCGGTGGCGGCGCCCCGTCCACACATCCGGCAGCGACCGCCCCATCTCCGCATGCCACAGCAGGGGCGGCAGGTCCTCCAGCACCACCGCCATGCCGACGTGGTTGACGGGACTGTTCGTCACAGTGCGGATCGCCCTGTCGGCACCGGTGGTGCCCCGGAAGATCCAGATGTCACCCGTGCGTGCGGATTCGGCCGCCTCCTCGAGAGTGATCGGTCCGGTCGTCACACGCGCTCCCTCCCTTGCGCATGGTCGTGCCATCGGTGTCAGAATCAGAGTAGAGCGCCGCTGGACGGGCCGTCCGGCGCAATGGCAAGGAGGGTGCTCCGTGCGCACGTCCACCCTATGGAAGGCGATCGGCATGGCCGGCGCCGCCGGCGTCGTCGCCTCCGGAGTCCTCGTCATCCGTTCCGAGCGTGCCCGCCGCGCCTACACCCCCGAGGAGATCCGCGAACGGCTGCACCAGCGGCACGCGCGCGCCGCGGCCGCGGATCGCGACGTCATCCCGCTCCGACCTGCGCCCGCGGGACCCGTGCAGGCGCTCCGTCGGCGCCTGCGGTGCCGCCGCCGCTGACTCCACGCTCCCGCGCCTGCCCCCGTCTCCGGCCGCCGATGCCGTCCGCCGCACACCGCGGCGGCGCGCGCACCGGCGCGCCGATCCCGTCACACCGGAGCGCGCCGGATCCGCACCCGTTCCCGGCCCCGGATAACCTGGTGCGGAGATGTCAGCGCAGCACGAAACCCCCTCCCACGGTCCGAACGGCCGTCGGCGCCGCGGCGGGCGTCGACGCCGCGGACGATCCCCCGCCGGCCCGCCCCGCGACGACGGCCCGGAGGCCACAGCGGCGCGAGAAGACCTCCGTACGCGGCTGGACACCGTCATGCTCCAGGACCGGCCGCGCCTGCAGCGCCGGATCGAGTCCGCGACCGGGCCCGACGCCCTCACCGAGGCCGGTCGGGCGGTGGCGGCATCCGCTCAACGCGCGGAGCGCCGGGCCGCGTCGGTGCCTCCGATCGCCTATCCGGAGGCGCTGCCGGTCAGCGCACGCCGTGACGACGTCAAGAAGGCGATCGCGGAGAACCAGGTCGTCATCGTCGCCGGGGAGACCGGCTCCGGCAAGACCACCCAGTTGCCGAAGATGTGCCTGGAACTGGGGCTCGGGGTGCGGGGCCTCATCGGCCACACGCAGCCCCGGAGGATCGCCGCGCGCACCGTCGCCGAGCGGGTCGCCGAGGAGCTGGACCGGCCCCTCGGCGACACCGTCGGCTACACGGTCCGCTTCACCGACCACGTCACCGACGACACGCTGGTCAAGGTGATGACGGACGGCATCCTGCTCAACGAGATCCAACGCGACCGGATGCTGCGCCGCTACGACACCCTCATCATCGATGAGGCCCACGAGCGCAGCCTCAACATCGACTTCATCCTCGGCTACCTCAAGCAGCTGCTGCCGAAGCGTCCCGACCTCAAGGTCATCATCACCTCGGCCACCATCGACCCGGAGCGCTTCGCCGAGCATTTCGCCCGCGACGGCCGGCCCGCACCCATCATCGAGGTCTCCGGACGCACCTTCCCCGTGGAGATGCGGTACCGGCCGCTGACCGTCGAACACGGCACGGATGATCCGCGCCTGGTCGACCGTGATCCCCTCGACGCGATCCGCGAGGCCGTCGACGAGCTGTCGACGGCGGGCCCCGGCGACATCCTCGTGTTCCTCGCCGGCGAGCGGGAGATCCGCGACACCGCCGACGCACTACGGGAACGCCGATACCGCGACACCGAGATCCTTCCCCTCTATTCGAGGTTGTCGGCGGCCGAACAGCACCGCGTGTTCACTGCCCACTCCGGGCGCCGGATCGTACTGGCCACCAATGTGGCCGAAACCTCGCTGACCGTTCCCGGGATCCGGTACGTCATCGATCCGGGGACCGCACGCATCTCCCGCTACTCCGTGCGCACCAAAGTCCAGCGCCTGCCCATCGAACCGATCTCCCAGGCGTCGGCGCGGCAGCGGGCGGGACGGTGCGGCCGCGTGGCCGACGGCATCTGCATCCGGCTGTACTCCGAAGACGACTTCGAGGCGCGGCCCGCATTCACGGAACCGGAGATCCTCCGCACCAATCTGGCGGCGGTGATCCTGCAGATGACGGCGCTGGGGCTGGGCGACCTGTCGGCGTTCCCCTTCGTCGAGCCGCCCGACCCCCGTGCCGTGCGCGACGGCCTGACTCTCCTCGAGGAACTCGGCGCCGTCGTCCGGGACGGATCGTCGAAACCGGGCGCGCCGCATCGGCTCACCGACACAGGAAAGGCCCTGGCCCGGCTGCCCGTCGACCCGCGCATGGGCCGCATGCTGCTCGAAGCCCACCGCACCGGGTGTCTGCGCGAGGTGCTCGTCATCGTCTCCGCGATTTCGATGCAGGACGTGCGCGAGCGGCCTGCGGAACATCAGCAGGACGCCGACGCCAAGCACGCGCGGTTCGCGGTCACAGGATCGGACTTCCTTGCGCGTCTGAAACTTTGGGAATACCTGGGCGAACAGCGCCGGGAGCTGTCCGGCAGCCGCTTCCGCAGGACCTGCAAAGCCGAGTACCTGCACTACATGCGGATCCGGGAATGGCAGGACTTGCACGGCCAACTCCGCCAGATCGCCCGCGAGATGGGCTGGCGGCCCAACGAGGCACCCGCATCCGCGGACACGGTGCACCAGGCGCTGCTCTCCGGACTCCTCTCGCACATCGGAGCACGGGACGGCGACAAGCGCGACTATCTCGGCGCGCGCGGGGCACGATTCGCGATCTTCCCCGGCTCCACCCTGTTCAAAGGCCAACCGCGCTGGGTTATGGCCGGCGAACTCGTCGAGACTTCGCGGCTGTGGGCGCGCGAGGTGGCGCGGATCGACCCCGAGTGGGTCGAACGCCTCGCCCCCGACCTGGTCAAGCGCAACCATTCCGAGCCGCACTGGTCGACGAAGCGCGCCGCGCCGATGGCCTACGAGAAAGTCACGCTCTACGGGGTTCCCCTGGTCTCCCGGCGCCTGGTGCCGTACGGGCGCGTGGACCCGGAAGCGTCACGGGACCTGTTCATCCGCCACGCGCTGGTGCAGGGCGAGTGGCGATCGCAGCACGCGTTCCTGGAGCACAACCGGTCATTGCTCGACAATGCGCTGGACATGGAGGACCGCGCACGGCGCCGCGACATCGTCGTCCGTGACGACGACCTGTTCGAGTTCTACGACCGCCGGCTTCCGCACGACATCGTCTCGGGACGTCACTTCGACTCCTGGTGGAAGAAGGCCCGGCGCAGCGACCCGGACCTGCTCGACTTCACCTTCGACACCGTCACGAACGACGACGCCGATGCGGTGACCGGAGCGGACTATCCGGACGCCTGGCAGCAGGGTGGGCTCCGCTTCGATCTCAGCTACCGTTTCGAGCCCGGGCACCCGGAGGACGGCGTCACCGTCCGGATACCAGTCGAGCTGCTGCCGCAGGTGCGCACGACCGGATTCGACTGGCTGGTCCCCGGGATGCGTGACGAGCTCGCGACAGCCCTGATCCGCGCGTTGCCGAAGAACCTGCGCCGCTCGGTGGTTCCGGTTCCCGACTTCGCCGCGGCCGCGCTCGCACGGGTGACGCCGCGGTCCGAGCCGGTCACCCGCGCACTGGCCCGTGAACTGTCCCGGCTCGGCTCCTGCCGCATCTCCCCTGCCGACTTCGATGCCGCCGCGCTCCCCGAGCACCTGCGCATGGGTTTTGCCGCCGTGGACCGGCGTGGCCGCGTGTTGGGACGCTCGAAGAGTCTGGATGATCTCCGGCGGCGGCTGGACGGCCACGTCCGCGAAACCACTGTGCACAACGGGCAGGAGCATGCGCGACCCGCCGCGTCGGTGTGGTCCGCGGAGACCATCGGAGAGATACCCGACCACGTCACGCACGAAGTCGCGGGCCAGCAGGTCGTCGGGTATCCCACGCTCAGCGTCGAGCGCTCTGCCGATGACGGGCAGAACGCCGCCGTCGGGGTCACAGTCGTCTCCACCCGCCAGGAGCAGGCCGCGGCGATGAGGTCCGGAACGCGCCAGCTTCTGCTCAACAGCGTTCCCGGTGTGGGCAGGCGCTTGCTGTCGGTCCTGTCCACCACCGACCGCCTCATCGCGGGGCAATATCCGTTCGGCGGCCTCGACGGCCTGGTGCGCGACGTGCACGAATGTGCCATCGACGAGGCGATGATGCGCGCCGGAGGCCCCGTGCGTGATCCGCGCGCGTTCGAGGAACTGAAGAAGAGGGTCGGCCCCGCTGCACGCGAGGCAGAGCCGCGGCTGGCTGCGTCGGCGGTCGAGATCGTCCGGCGCCATGGGGAACTGCGGCAGAAACTCGAGGAAGCGGAACGCTCCCCCGCGGTGGCACCGGCGACGGTCGACGACGTCCGCCAGCAGCTCGCTGATCTGGTGCGTCCCGGCTTCCTCCTGGAGGTCGGGAGCTCGCGGGCGGCGGACCTTCCCCGGTATCTCCGCGCCGCGGCACTGCGTCTCGAGGCGGCCCCCTCGGCGGCTGCACGGGAAGCACAGGGGATGGACGTGTTGGACCGGGTGTATGCAGCGGTGGACGGGTACCTGGAGAATTGTCCGCCCGGCGCGGCGGAGTCGGCGGCCGTCCAGGAGGTGTTCTGGATGATCGAGGAGCTACGTGTGGGGTTGTTCGCCCAACGGGTCGGCACGGCCCGTCCCGCAAGCGAGAAGCGGATCCTGCGCGCCATCGGCAGACTGCCCCGCTGATCGCCGTGCCGCAAGGCCGGTGGCGCCGGCCTTGCGGGAAGTCGAACCGTTCACCCGAATCGTTCAGGGAGCGGTCGCCGGCTCCTCCGACGGGGCGTCGTCGTCCGACTTCATCCGATGATCACGCAGCTCCTCGATCGCCGTCTCGAAATCCTCGGCCGAGCTGAACGAACGGTACACGGAGGCGAAGCGCAGGTATGCGACCTCGTCGAGGTCGCGCAGCGGCCCGAGGATGGCGAGACCGACCTCGTGGCTGGGCACCTCCGGTGAACCGGTGGCACGTATGGTCTCCTCGACTGTCTGCGCGAGCAGGTGCAACGCATCGTCGTCGACGTGCCTCCCCCGACAGGCACTGCGCACGCCCCGGACGACCTTGGCACGACTGAAGGGTTCCTTGACGCCGCTGCGCTTCACCACATAGAGCACTGCCGTTTCGACCGTGGTGAATCGACGTCCGCACTCCTGGCACTGCCGCCGTCGGCGGATCGCCTGTCCCTCGTCCGCCTCACGCGAATCGACTACCCGGGAATCGGGGTTCCGACAGAACGGACAGTGCATGCGGACTCCTTCATCGCTGCGGTCCACACGCGGCACACCCACAATGCCTCGCGGCGGCCCCTTCTGGTGCACGCGCATGTCAGCTAGCGTTCACTTTCTCCGCCACGATGATACGGGAACGCGCCCGTCCGGCCGACTCAGCCGCCACTCCCGCCACTGCCGCTGGATACTGACCGGCACCACGCACAGTGTCAGCGCCCCTGCGCCGCAGGCACCATCAGGCTCTGCCCCGTGTACACCGCGGGACCATCGAGGCCGTTCAGGGCGATGATCCGGTCCACCACCTGGTTCACCGGCACATCCGGTGCGACCTCGTGAGCAATCGAGCTGAGGGTGTCACCTGACGCCACCTCCACCGTCGCCACCGCGTCCGGAACGGTGACGGCACCTATGGATCGCACTTGCGCCGCAGCGAAGATGAAAACGGCCAAAAGGATCGTGATGGCGACGATGGCCCGGATACCCGCGGGATGCTGCATGCCACGCACCGGTGCGTGCGAGGCCCGGGACACCGCCGTCGCACGACGGGGAACCGATGCCGGCGCCCCGGCCGGCCGCCTCCACACTCCCGATCGGTCCACGCCGCGACGCCGTGGTGTCTGCGACGGCCGGGGCGCGTGCTGCACCCTGCGGACGCTCCGCGCCCCCGGTGCCGCCGTGCAGACGCCGGCCCACTCCTGCGCCCTCCGCCGTTCGATCACTGCGCTCATGTCCGCCTCCCTTTTTCGCCGCGCACAGCTGCGCTCCTGCGACGGGCCTGCCGCCGCTCTGCGCGCTCCTGACACCGCCTGACCCGTCGTCCCCGCCGAAACAGGCTGGATCCGTATCGCACTGGTGTTCGCTCGCCGTCGCATACTATCGCCACTCTTTTCGATAGATCAACAGTTCGACGCACATCAATTCGAAAAAGGCGGAACTTCCGCTCGGAAAGATGTTCGATGTGCGCATGTCCGGGTTGTATCAACCCGCCCCGACAAGTCACGCTCGCGACGCCGTCACCTGGGACGACAAGGTTCGCGGACGACCGCCGACGGCGCGCTCCACCGCACCGTCGACACGCGTCGAACAGGTGTTTGCCGAATTCCGTGGTCGGCGCTACATTCGAATCAGGTCGCAAGGCGCTCCACGGAAGAGCCGCTCCGGACGACGGGGCGGAACGCCCGGTCGGCGGAGTCAATCGGCCTCGGACGGATCGCGCCGCAGCACAGCAGGGAGGACTGAGGTCTATGCCGAAGAAGGACATCCACGTCGCGGGGGACGGCAGGCGGCCGTCCGTGGACTCGCTCACGGAGCGCCAGCGGCGCGTGCTCGAGGTCATCCAGACTTCAGTCAAAGAGCGGGGTTATCCGCCGAGCATCCGCGAGATCGGCGATTCGGTCGGACTCGCATCGACCTCCTCCGTGGCCCATCAGCTGCAGGCGCTGGAGAAGAAGGGGTTTCTTCGCCGCGACCCCAACCGTCCTCGTGCCGTCGATGTGCGGGGTATCGAGCCCCTGCACAGCGTCGGGGACGCCCACGACGCCGATGATGCGATGCCGGAAGGGCAGTCCCGCCCCGATCCGGCGTTCGTGCCGATGGTCGGCCGGATCGCCGCGGGCGGCCCGATCCTGGCCGAGCAGAATCAGGAGGACGTCTTCCCTCTGCCGAAGGAGCTGGTGGGCAACGGCACCCTCTTCATGCTCAAGGTCGTGGGCGAATCCATGATCGACGCCGCGATCTGCGATGGCGATTGGGTGGTCGTGCGCCAGCAGAACGTCGCCGACAACGGCGAGATCGTGGCCGCGATGCTCGACGGCGAGGCGACAGTCAAGACCTTCAAGCGGGACGGGAAGAACGTCTGGCTGATGCCGCACAATCCGCACTTCACACCGATTCCGGGCAACGACGCCACCATTCTGGGCAAGGTCGTCACCGTGATGCGGAAGGTCTGACCCGAGGCGGCACCCGCGAGAGGCCTGTACGTGCCGTGCGGCTGCAGGGGCCGCCTCAGGCGAGGACGCTCCGCGCCGCCTTCCTCGCGGCTTCAGGGTCCGCCGCGTCGAGGGCTGCTGCCGCGGCAGCTTCACAGGCCGCACGCGTGTTGGCAGCCACGGCCGCACCCACCGGGCGGATCGCGGCCGGAGCGGCGGACAGCGAGGTGACGCCGAGTCCGACCAGGACGCACGCCAATGCGGGATCTGCAGCGGCCTCCCCGCACACGCCCACCGGCTTGCCGGCTCGTGCTCCCGCGGACGCGACCTGTGCCACCAGCGCGAGGACGGCCGGCTCCCACGGATCGGTGAGCCCCGCCAGATCCGGCGCCATGCGGTCGGCGGCCATCACATACTGCGTCAGGTCGTTGGTCCCGATGGAGACGAAGTCGACTTCAGCCAGAATCCTGTCCGCCAGCAGGGCCGCCGAGGGCACCTCGATCATCGCACCGGCCTGCATCCCGCGGTCACGCACTTCCCGCGCGAACTCGCGCGCCTCGCGAGCAGTGGCCACCATCGGGGCCATCACCATCGCCCCGGCGCCACGGGTGTCCGTCGCTGCTGCGATGGCGTCCAACTGCCGGGCCAGGATCCCGGGTTCCCGGCGCGCGACACGGATCCCCCGCACGCCGAGTGCGGGATTGTCTTCGGACGCGTGCTCGACGAAACGCAGCGGCTTGTCCGAGCCCGCGTCGAGCGTCCGGACGACCACCTTCCGTCCCGGAAACGCTGCGAACACCCTCCGGTACTCCGCCGCCTGCTCAGCGACGGTCGGCTCTGCGTCCCTGTCGAGGAAGGCGAGTTCCGTCCGCAATAGGCCGACGCCTTCCGCCGGCCCCTCCGCGGCCGCCTCGGCGGAAGCCCCGTCCTGCACGTTCGCCAGCAGCGCGACCGGGTGGCCGTCGGCCGTCGCCCCCGGACCGCGCCACCGGCGCGCAGCCTCCGCCGCCGTCCGCCACTGCGCGAGCCTGCGCTCCGCTTCCTCCGCATCCGGCTCCACCAGCAGGCGGCCGGCCTCCCCGTCGAGCAGCACACGGGTACCCGACTCCACCGAGGACACCCCCGGCACCGCCACCGCGCACGGGATCCCCATCTGCCGCGCAATAATTGCAGTGTGGCTGGTAGGGCCGCCACGCTCAGTGACCAGGCCGATGATCGACGCCGGGTCCAGACCCGCAGTGTCCGCGGGCGCAAGGTCCTCGGCGACCAGCACCGACGGCTCGCCGGGGCTCGGGACGCCCGGCTCCGGGGCACCGATGATGCAGGCGGTCACGCGGTCCCTCACATCCTCGAGGTCGGTGACCCTCTCCGCCATCAGGCCCCCGACCTTCTCGAACATCGAGGCGAACTGTGCCGTCGCGTCGGCGACAGCGCACGACGCCGGGTTCCCCTGACCGATCGATTTGTGCACCGCCGCGCGCCATCCGCGGTCCTCCGCCATCGCGGCCGTCGCCTGCAGGACCTCGGCCGCGGCACCCGTCGCGCGCCCCGCGCGTTCGCGAAGCCGCTCCGCGACGGTGCCCGCCGCCTCGTCGAAGCGCCGGGCATGGTCCGCGCGCTGCGCAGGCGCGACCTCCTCACGCGGCCCGGGTTCCGGAGCAGAGGTGATCACCTGCACCGATGGCCCGTATGCCACACCGGGGACCACGGGGGTCCCCGTCAGTACTCGTGCCGGCCCGTCGTGCATGTCTCAGCTCCTCGATCATGCGTCGTCGTGGATGCGGGGCGGCGGCCGACACGCGCCGTCCGGCGCGCCGCCCGCCACCTTTCGATGTGAGACAGATTACGCAAAACTCTTGACATGTCAACACGATCACAGGTAAACCAACAGATAACAACATGCATTGGTCGCTGATAACCACAGGTTCCCACTTCCGGAGCCGGGTCCCAGCGGCACCGGGTCCACGATCCTCTCTATCAGCGGCCCGGTCCCACGACGGCAGCCTTGCCGCTCCCGCCCCGCCCCCTCGACGATCGGGTTCACGATGTACGCCGAAGAACGCCAGCAGGCGATCACCGCGGAAGTCTCACAGCGCGCGCGGGTGTCCGTCACCCAGCTGGCACGCCGCTTCGACGTCACCACCGAGACCATCCGGCGCGACCTCGCGGCGCTCGACCGCGCAGGTACCGTCCGCCGCGTCCACGGAGGCGCCGTACCCGCCGCCTCCGTCCCTCTTCCCGAACAGGAACTGAGCACCCGGCAGGCCACGAGAACGGCGCAGAAGGAGCGCATAGCGCGCGCGGCCCTCGCGTATCTCCCGCCGGCGGGAGGGTCGATGCTGCTCGATGCGGGGACGACCACGGGCGCCGTCGCCGGGCTCCTGGGCCGGGAGACCCGGTTGTCCGTGGTCACCAACAGTCTGCCGATCGCCGCCGTCCTCGCAGGCCTGCCGGAGGTCGAGCTCCATCTCCTCGGAGGCCGGATCCGCGGCCTCACCCGTGCTGCGGTCGGGCCGGAAGCACTGCACGGCGTCGACGCGTTGCTCACCGACGTCGCCTTCGTCGGAGCCAACGCCGTCAGCGTCGAACGGGGGCTGTCGACGCCCGACCCCGATGAAGCCGCCATCAAGCGCGCGATGGTCGGCCACGCCGGGCACGTGGTGGCGCTGGCGGACTCGACCAAGATCGGCCACGACGCGCTGGTGCGCTTCGCCGAAACAGACCAGGTGGACGTGTTGATCACCGACGATGAGGCCGACCCCGACCAGTCCGCCCTGCTGCGAGAGCTCGGGGTCGAGGTGGTACTGGCATGATCGTCACGCTCACCGCCAACCCCAGCATCGACCGGACGGTCTCACTGCCCGGCGCCCTCACCCGCGGCGCCGTCATCCGCGCGTGCGGCGATACCGCGCAGCCCGGCGGAAAAGGCGTCAACGTGGCACGGGTGCTCACGGACTCCGGCGCGGACGCCGTGGCCGTACTGCCCGTCGACGACGACGACCCGATGTGCGCGGCACTGTCCGCGGCGGGCATGCACTTCGTGCCCATCCCCCGCGGCGGGGCGACCCGCACCAACCTCACCCTCACCGAGCCCGACGGCACCACCACCAAGATCAACGCGCCCGGATCCGCGCTCCCCGCCACCGCATCCGACCGGATGCTTGCGACGCTCACCGCCCGCGGGAGGCACGCCGACTGGGTGGTGCTGTCCGGCTCCCTGCCGGCCGGAATGCCCGATGACTGGTACGCGGACGCCGTGTCCGCCCTGCACGCGCAGGGAACGCGGATCGCACTCGACACCTCCGACGCCCCTCTTGCCGCGGTGGCCGCACGCCTCCCCGAATCAGCGCCGGACCTGGTCAAGCCGAACTCGGAGGAGCTCGCGCAGCTGGTGGGCACGGATCCCTCGCGCCTCGAGCACGCAGCCGCCGTCGGCGATCTCACCCCCGTCCTCGATGCGGGCGGCCGCCTCCTCGACCGCGGCGTCGGCGCGGCGCTGGTGACGCTCGGGCCGGCGGGGGCGCTGCTGCTCACCGCCGATGGCGCGTGGTGGGGTTCGGCCCCGCCGGCACAGGCCCTCAGCACCGTCGGTGCCGGAGACTCCAGCCTTGCCGGATACCTCCTGGCCGACGTGGCCGGTCACGGCGCCGCCGAGCGGCTGCGCACCGCCGTGGCATACGGGACCGCCGCAGTGGCGCTGCCCGGCACCACCCTGCCCGACGCCGATGCCGCCGCCCGGCTCCACGACCGGGTGCGGATCACCGCTCTCACCACGTCGCGCAGTACCGACCGTTCCGCACCGTCTTCAGCCCCGCCGCCCCACCTCGGAGGAACCCGCCATGCCTGACACCCCCGCACCTCCCGACGCTTCCGACGCCGAACCGATCATCACCACCGGGCTCATCCGGCTCGATGCGCCCCTCGGCGACACCCCGACGGCGGTGATCGAATCGCTCGCAGCGCAGCTCGCCGACGCCGGCCGCGTCTCCGACCCGGGGTCTCTCGCCGCCGCTGCGCTCGAGCGCGAGGGCAAGGCCGCCACCGGCCTCCCCGGCGGTATCGCCATTCCGCACTGCCGCTCGTCGGCCGTACGCGTCCCGTCACTCGCGTTCGCCCGGCTGCGTCCCGCCGTCGACTTCGGCGCCAAGGACGGCCCCGCGGACATCGTCTTTTTGATCGCGGCGCCGGAGGGTGCCGGTTCCGCGCACATGAAGGTGCTCACCAATCTCGCCCGAGCCCTGGTGCGTGCCGACTTCGTGCAGGCCCTGCGCGACGCCGCGGCCCCGGACGAGGTCCTCGCGCACGTGCTCGCGGTGGTCGACCCCGACGGGACCGCCGGGCCGCCGCCGCGCGCGAACACCCCCACCGGCGCTGCGGCCGACGCGGCCGCACCACGGGACGGCGGGACGCACACGCCGCGGCGCCGGTCGCTGGTCGCCGTCACCGCCTGCCCGACGGGGATCGCGCACACTTACATGGCGGCGGACGCGCTGTCGGCGGCGGCTGAACGCGCCGGAGCGGAACTCGCCGTCGAGACGCAGGGCTCGAGCGGTTCCACCGCCCTGGCCGCCGACACGATCGCGAGTGCGGACGCGGTCATCTTCGCCACCGACGTCGGAGTGAAGTCCCGCGGGCGGTTCTCGGGGAAGCCCCTGGTGGAATCGGGGGTCAAACGGGCCATCAACGAACCCGACACGATGATCGCCGAGGCGCTCGCCGCCGGTGACGATCCGCACGCCGCGCGCGTCGCGCAGGACGACGCCGACCGAGCGGGCGGTGAGGAGCATGCCGGCGGCGGCGCCGTCGGCTGGGGGCGGCGCATCCAGCAGGTGCTGATGACCGGCGTCAGCTACATGATCCCGTTCGTCGCCGCCGGCGGGCTGCTGATGGCCCTCGGTTTTCTGGTGGGCGGCTACGAGATCGCCGACAGCGCCCAGGACATCGTCGTCACCGACAGCCTCACGAACCTCCCCGACGGCGGGCTCGGCATCTATCTCGGCGCAGTACTGTTCACGCTCGGATCGGCGGCGATGCAGTTCCTGGTGCCCGCCTTGTCCGGGTACATCGCGTTCGGTATCGCCGACCGCCCCGGGATCGCCCCGGGATTCGCCGCGGGCGCCGTGTCGGTTCTGATCGGCGCCGGGTTCATCGGCGGGCTCGTCGGCGGCATCGTCGCCGGGCTGGTCGCGCTGTGGATCGGCAAGTGGAAGGTGCCCGATTTCGTCCGCGGCCTGATGCCGGTCGTCATCATCCCGCTGCTGGCCACACTGATCGCGGGCGGCCTCATGCTGCTGGTGCTCGGCCGGCCGCTCGCCGCCGCCACCGAGGGGATGGAGAATTTCCTGGGCGGACTCACCGGCGCATCCGCCGCGCTGCTGGGCGTGCTCCTGGGCCTGATGATGTGCTTCGACCTCGGCGGTCCGGTGAACAAGGCCGCGTATGCCTTCGCCGTCGCGGGCCTCAGCGTGACCGATCCGGCTTCCATGGAGATCATGGCCGCGGTCATGCTGGCCGGTATGGTGCCGCCGCTGGCGATGGCGTTGAGTTCCCTGGTGCGTCCCGCTCTGTACACGCCTGCGGAACGGCAGAACGGCAAAGCCGCCTGGCTGCTGGGCGTGTCGTTCATCTCCGAGGGCGCCATCCCCTTCGCCGCCGCGGATCCGCTGCGGGTCATCCCCTCGATGATGCTCGGCGGCGCCGTGACCGGCGCACTGTCGATGGTCCTCGGGGTCACCCTCAAGGCGCCGCACGGCGGAGTCTTCGTGGCCTTCGCGGTCGGCGATCTGCTCGGCTTCTTCCTCGCGCTGGTGGCGGGCGTGGCCGTCGCGGCCCTCGCCGTCACCGCCGCCAAGCAGTTCACCCGCAGGCCCGCCGCGCCGACGCCGGCGCAGACCCCGGCCCGTGCGCCGGCCTGAGCCGCCCCCGTCGGAAATCCACTTCCGCAACCCGACAACCCCACCGTCACAAGGAGGATCACCATGGCCAGCAAAACCGTCGCCGTCGGCTCGTCCATCGGACTGCACGCCCGCCCCGCCGGCATCATCGCCGAGGCGGCAGCCGACGCCGGAGTCCCCGTCACCCTGTCCGTCGGGGGCGGCGAGCCCGTGGACGCCGGCAGCGCGCTGATGATCATGACCCTCGGCGCGGAGCAGGGCACCGAGGTCACCGTCGAGTCCGAGGACGACGCGGTCCTCACCAGGATCGCGGATCTGGTCGCGCAGGACCTCGACGCCTGACCCCCGGGGGGCCGGCCTGCGCCGCCTGCCGTACGACCCCCGACCGCAGCACACGGCCGGCGGCGGGCGTCAGACCCCGCCGGTCCCCTCGACGGCGTAGGGGGCGAGCGCCGCGGCCAGCGCCCGGGGAACCTCCGCGTTCATCACCGTGCCGTCGGCACCGTGGCGTTCGGACGCCACGGTGCCCTCGGCGTGGACGCGCGCCACCAGATCACCGCGCGAATAGGGCACCAGCACCTCGACGCTCACCCCGGGGCCGGGCAGAGCGTCACTGAGCCGCGCGCGCAGCGCGGGAATGCCCTCGCCGGTACGCGCGGAGACGAAGTGCGCGCGGTCGAGCACCCCCCGCAACCGTGTCAACTCCACCGGATCGGCCCTGTCGATCTTGTTGACCACCAGCAGCTCGGGCGGGGCCTGCGTCCCGGCCTCGCGCAGCACGTCCGCGATCACCTCGTTGACGGCGCGGATCTGCTCGAGCGGGAACTCGTCGGACCCGTCGACGACGTGCATGAGCAGGTCCGCCTCGGCGACCTCCTCCAAGGTCGACCGGAAGGCCTCCACCAGCTGCGTGGGCAGGTGGCGGACGAAACCCACGGTGTCGGTGAGCACCGCCTCACGCCCGTCGTCGAGCACGGTGCGGCGCGTCGTGGGGTCGAGCGTGGCGAACAGCGCGTTCTCCACGAGCACCCCGGCCCCGGTGAGCGCGTTGAGGATGCTCGACTTGCCCGCGTTGGTGTACCCGACGATCGCCACCGCCGGCACACCGGTGCTGTGGCGGCGGTGCCGTTTGACGTCGCGCGCGTTCTTCATGTGGGCGATCTCGCGGCGCAGCTTCGCCATCCGGGCGCGGATCCGCCGCCGGTCCGTCTCGATCTTCGTCTCGCCCGGCCCGCGCAGGCCCACCCCCCCGTTGCTGCCCGCGCGGCCGCCCGCCTGCCGCGACATCGACTCGCCCCAGCCGCGCAGCCGCGGCAGCATGTACTCCATCTGCGCCAGCGCGACCTGCGCTTTGCCCTCCCGGGATGTCGCGTGCTGCGCGAAGATGTCCAGGATCAGCGCAGTACGGTCGACCACCTTGACCTGGACGACCTTTTCCAGGCTGGTCAGCTGGGCGGGGCTCAGCTCACCGTCGCAGATCACCGTGTCCGCCCCCGTGGACAGCACCACGTCCCGCAGCTCGGCCGCCTTGCCCGACCCGATATACGTCGAGGCGTCGGGGCGGCTGCGGCGCTGGATCAACGCCTCGAGCACAGTCGAACCGGCCGTCTCGGCCAGCGCGGCCAGCTCCGCCATGCTCGTCTCCGCCTGGGCCGCGGTCCCGTCGGTCCACACCCCCACCAGCACGACCCGTTCGAGCCGCAACTGCCGCTGCTCGACCTCGGTGATGTCCGACAGCTCGGTGGACAGCCCCTCCACCCTGCGCAGCGAACTGCGCTCGGCCAGTTGCATCTCCCCCTGCGACGGCTCGCCACCCGCGCCGGCGGACGTCGCGTCCGGGTCGTCGCCGGCCGCGGAGTCCGATGCCTCGCTCCCCCACGGCAGCAGCTCTCCGCCGTCGCCCGATCCGTCCCGGCCACCGTCTTCCTGCGCCGTCACGCCCGCTCCTCGGTACCCGCATGCGACCGGCCGTCGCCGGCCTGCCGCCACCAGCAGTCATCGACAGACCCCGACGCCACCAGCACCGACGGACCCTCGAGAACGGCCTGCCCGTCCCCCGACACGGTCACGGTGACGCTGCCGCCGGGAACGGACACCTCCACGCTCCCGGAGCCCTGCCCGGCCGCCGACAGCGCCGCGAACGCCGCGGCCACCGTGCCGGTCCCGCACGAGCGCGTCTCACCCACCCCCCGCTCGTGCACGCGCATCGACACACCGCCCGCGCGCAACGGCGTCACCACCTCCACGTTCACCCCCTCCGGGAACTGTGCGGCGTCGAATGCCGGGGCGGACGCGATGTCGAGCTCGGCCAGCCCGTCGGCGTCGAGCCCCTCGACCACGCACACCAGGTGCGGATTGCCGACATCCACCGCCAGCCCCCGCAGCGGGGTGCCCGCCGGCCCGCCGAGCACCACTGCGGCGTCCCCGCGTCCGGACACGGCCCCCATTCCGACCGCGACGCGCGCTTCACCTCCCGGACCTCCGCCGCCTGCGACCCGCACGGTGCGGGCGCCCGCCCGCGTCCCGACGGTGAACCCGCTGCGCGACTCCCGCCCCGAGGCCTGCAGATAGTGCGCGAAAACCCGCACCCCGTTCCCGCACATCTCCGCCACGGAGCCGTCCGCGTTGCGATAGTCCATGAACCAGTCCTGCTCGCCCACGCCCTCCGGCGCGCCCGGCGCCAGCACCCCCGCCTGCACCAACGCACCGGTGCGGGCGACACGCAGAACCCCGTCCGCCCCGAGCCCCCGTGGCCTGTCGCACAACGCCGCCACACGGGCGGGCGACAGGTCTATCCGCGCCTCGTCGTCCGGCAGCACGACGAAGTCGTTCTCGGTGCCGTGCCCCTTGACGAAGTCCATGACCCACAGCCTAGTTCGCCCCGGGGACGTCGCGCCGTCGCGGGAGCGTCAGGACGCGCTGCGCCGTCCGTCGGGGTGGGAATCCCGGGCGATCCGCGCTAGGATTTCACTAGGCAAACGTTGGATTCCACAATACGAAATAATCACGAATTACCGGCTGCGTGGAAGCAGAGGCACACGGCGGCAGAGCTACACGGCGGCAGAGCCGCACGGTGGCAGAGCCGCATGATGCGCAGACGCGGAGCCGGACGGTACGGAGCGCGGACCGCCATCCCGGCCGCGCGGCCGACCGCTCCACCACCCCGACAGTGAGGAAACACCGTGACCAACCGTGAGACCATCGGCGGCATCCAGGTCGACCGAGTCCTCTACGACTTCATCAACGATGAGGCCCTCCCGGCGGCGGGCGTCGACAAGGACGCCTTCTGGCAGGGCACGTCGCAGATCTTCGCCGACCTCGCACCCAAGAACCGTGCGCTGCTGGACACGCGCGCCGCGCTGCAGAAGAAGATCGATGAGTACCACGACGCCGCCCCCGGCCCCGTGGACCCGGCCGCCTACAAGAAGTTCCTCACCGACATCGGATACCTGGTCGAGGAGCCGGAGCCGTTCTCGATCACCACCTCCGGGGTGGACACCGAGGTCACCGAGACACCGGGCCCGCAGCTGGTGGTGCCCGTGCTCAATGCGCGTTTCGCGCTCAACGCCGCCAACGCGCGCTGGGGTTCGCTCTACGACGCCCTCTACGGCACCAACGCGATCTCCGAGGACGGCGGCGCCGAGAAGGGCACCAGCTACAACAAGGTGCGCGGCGACAAGGTCATCGCCTGGGCGCGCCGCTTCCTCGACGACGTCCTGCCGCTGGCGCAGGGCAGCCACGCCGACGCCGTCAAGTACGCCGTCGACGGTGGGAGCCTGCAGGTGACCCTCCAGGGCGGGGGGACCACCGGCCTGCAGGACCCGGCCGCGTTCGTCGGCTACAGCGGCGACAAGGCCGCCCCCACCGGCGTGCTGCTCCGCAACAACGGCCTGCACCTGGAGATCCAGATCGACGCCGAGGATCCGATCGGCAAGACCGACGCGGCGGGCGTCAAGGACGTCTACATGGAGTCCGCCGTCACGACGATCATGGACTTCGAGGACTCCGTCGCCGCGGTCGACGCCGAGGACAAGGTGCTCGGCTACCGGAACTGGCTGGGGCTGAACACCGGCGGGCTCACCGAGGAGGTGGCCAAGGGCGGCAGGTCGTTCACGCGCCGGCTCAACCCCGACCGCACCTTCACCACCCCCGACGGCGGTGAGCTGACGCTGCACGGGCGTTCGCTGAACTTCGTGCGCAACGTGGGCCACCTGATGACCAACCCCGCCGTGGTGGACACCGCCGGCGAGGAGCAGCCCGAGGGCATCCTCGACGCGATCGTCACCAGCCTGTGCGCCATCCCGGGGTTGTCCAAGGACAACGCGCTCGGCAACAGCCGCACCGGCTCGATCTACATCGTCAAGCCCAAGCAGCACGGCCCCGAAGAGGTCGCCTTCACCACCGAGCTGTTCGCGCGGGTCGAGCAGTTGCTGGGGCTGCCGGAGAACACGCTCAAGGTCGGCATCATGGACGAGGAGCGCCGCACCACGGTCAACCTCGCCGCCTGCATCAAGGCTGCGTCCGAACGCACGGTCTTCATCAACACCGGGTTCCTCGACCGCACCGGCGACGAGATCCACACGTCCATGCACGCCGGCGCGATGATCCGCAAGGCCGAGATGAAGCAGGCCCATTGGATGACGTCCTACGAAGACTGGAACGTGGACAAGGGCCTGGCCGCCGGCCTGCCCGGGCACGCCCAGATCGGCAAGGGCATGTGGGCCATGACCGAGCTGATGGCCGAGATGCTCGAGCAGAAGATCGGCCAGCCCAAGGCCGGCGCGAACACGGCATGGGTGCCGTCCCCCACCGGCGCCACCCTGCACGCCACGCACTACCACCGCGTGGACGTGTTCGAGCGCCAGAAGGAGATCACGCCGAGCGTGCCGCGCGTCAGCGTCGACGACATCCTGCAGCTTCCCCTCGCCCCGTCGACCGACTGGACCGACGAGGAGAAGCGCAACGAGGTGGACAACTCCTGCCAGTCGATCCTGGGCTACGTCGTGCGCTGGATCGACCAGGGCGTCGGCTGCTCCAAGGTGCCGGACATCAACGACGTCGACCTCATGGAGGACCGTGCCACGCTGCGCATCTCCAGCCAGCTGCTGGCCAACTGGGTGCGGCACGGGATCGTCAGCGCGGACTTCGTGATCGAGTCCCTCCAGCGCATGGCGGAGGTCGTCGACCGGCAGAACGCCGGGGACGCCGACTACAAGCCGATGGCACCGGACTTCGACACCAGCATCGCGTGGCAGGCCGCCAAGGAGCTGATCCTCGAAGGCCAGGACCCCAACGGCTACACCGAGCCGATCCTGCACCGCCGTCGCCGCGAATACAAGGCCGCGAACGGTCTGTGACGCGCGCCCGACGCGTCCGGCTCAGGGCCCCGCACCGCGTGCCGCGCGGCGCGGGGCCCTGCCGCATCCAGCGGGCCCGCCCGCGGGCGCAGCAGCGCGGTTCCCACCGGCGCGGTTCCCGCCGGCGCTTGAGCTGCGGTGCTACGCGTCGCCGAGGCGCACGACCGCCTCGCGGAGCAGCGGGATCACCGCGTCCCTGCGTTCCTTGCTGAACCGGGCCGCGGGCCCGGACACGGACAGCGCTATGGGGGTGGGCGTCGCCGCCGTGGCCGCCGCGACGCACCGCACGCCCATCTCCTGCTCGGCCTCGTCGAACGCGTAACCATGCTCGCGCACCTGCCGCACCTGCTCGAGGAACTCCTCCTGCGTCGTCAGCGTGTTCGGCGTGAATTTGGTCATCCCGGCGCGTCGCAGCATGCCACGCACGTCCTCGTCGGGCAGGGCCGCCACCAGCGCCTTCCCCACGGCCGTGCAGTGCACGTCCACGCGCCGCCCGACCTCGGTGAACATGCGCATGGAGTGTTTGGACGGCACCTGCGCGAGATACACCGCCCGGTCCCCGTCGAGCATGGCCATGTTGGCCGTCTCCCCCGTCCGCTCGACGAGTTCCGCCAGCGTCGGCTGCACCCAGGACCCCAGCAGTCGGCCGGCGCTCTCCCCCAGCCCGACGAGCTTGGCGCCCAAGGCGTACCGGCGCGAACGCTCCTGACGGACGTAGCCGGCCTCGCGCAGCGTGCCCATGAGCCGGTGGATCGTGGGCAGCGGCAGACCGGTGTGCCCGGCCAGATCGCTGAGGGTGGCGGTACCGCCGATCTCCGCCATCTGGTCCAGCAGGGCCAGCGCGCGCTCCACCGACTGCACCCGGCCGGGCCTGCCCTGCCCCTGGGCGGCCGGCGTCCCGGCGTCGTCTCGGTCCCCTTCCGTCATGCTCGCGATCCTATGGGGGCGCCGGGGCGGTCGCGGGCGCAGGTGCGGCGCGCGGGCCGGCCCCGCTCACCCGCCGGAAGCCGCACCGCCCGGTCCGCGGCGTGCCGATACGGCACGCAATGCCCGCTCCGCCAGCTTCCGCCCGCTCCCGTCGAGCCACATGATCCGGTGGTCGCGCCGGAACCACGACCGCTGGCGGCGCACATACCGCCGGGTGCCGACGACGGTCAGCTCCTCGGCGCGCTCCCGGTCCGTCTCGCCGTCGAGCATCGCGATCACCTGCGCGTAGCCGATCGCACGGCGGGCCGTGACCCCCTCGCGCAACCCCTCGTCGAGCAGCCCGCGAACCTCCTCGACCAGCCCCTCCGCGAACATGCGGCGAGTACGGGCCCCGATGCGCCCGTCGAGGTCGTCGGTGGCGCGGTCGATGCCCAACAGCAGCGTGCCCCACCGCGGGGCGCCGATGCGCGGTTTGGAGGCCGCGAACGGCCTGCCGGTGATCTCCACGACCTCGAGCGCACGCACGATGCGGCGCCGATCGGTGGGCAGGATCTGCGCGGCGGCCGCCGGATCCGCCCGCCGCAGCTCCTCGTGCAGAGCCCCGGCCCCCACCTGCTCGAGCCGCACCTCCCACCGTGCACGCACCTCCGGGTCGGTCTCCGGGAAACGCCAGTCGTCGATCAGGGCCTGCACATACATCATCGAGCCGCCCACGATCACCGGGGTGCGGCCCCGCCCGCGGATCGCCTCGACGTCCGCGCGGGCCGCGGACTGGTAGGCCGCCACCGACGCGGTGTCGCGCACGTGCAGCACGTCGATCTGGTGATGGGCGATGCCGCGGCGTTCGGCGGGAGGCGTCTTCGCGGTGCCGATGTCCATGCCGCGGTACAGCTGCATAGCGTCGATGTTGACGATCTCGCCGCCGAGACGCTCGGCCAACTCCAGTGCCAGATCCGACTTGCCGCTGGCGGTGGGCCCCACGACCGCCAGCGGACGGGGCCCCGGCGACCGGCCGCTCACAGCACCCACAGCCCGGTGTAGTAGGCGACCCCGTACGGCCACTGCACCCCCGCGTGCCGTACCCGCACCGGGTCGCCGCCGACCAATCCCGCCGCCACCTGCAACGGGCCGCGCGCGTCGAGTCCTGTCCGGCCGCAGAGGCGAGGCTCGAGCCGGGACAACCCCGTGCAGTCGCCCTCGGCGACCGCACGGGCCACGCGCCGCGTCAGCGGTTCCGCGCTCGGGTCGAAGGCGCCGGGAGCCTTGGCCGTGAGAGTGTCCGGGCCGTCCGCGACCACGAGCACGCCGGTACGCACCGCCTCCCGCTCGATCGAGGCGCGCAGCCGCCGGCCCTCGTCCGCGCACACCCCCGGCGCGGCGTCGCCGCCCACACGCAGGCCCCGCACCGCCGCCGGCCGCAGGTATGCGGGTACGGTTCCGCGCAGCCAGCCGGCGATGAGAAGTGGAAGCGGCATCGACTCCGGCGGGGCGCCGTCCACCGGCCCCTGCCCGCCGGGGCCGTCCCCCAGGGTCACCCGCAGATCGACGCCGAACCCGGCGAACGTCCCGGACGACGGAGCCGCCGGATACTCCTCGACCCCGTCCCGCGGGCGCCCGTCGCCGTCCGCTCCGGCGCCGATCACCACCCAGGCGTCGGCCCGACGGGCCATCTCCTGCACCGACGCGACCACCGTGCCCCGCAGCGCCGCCAGCTCGCCGGCGGCGGCACCGCCGAGCGGCGGCGCCAGCAACGGTGTCGCGGGAACGAGGCACACAGAGGTCAGCACGGTCGTCCACGCTATCGGATCGCCCCGGCGGCGCGCCCCGACGCCGGTGCGGCCGGCCTCGGCGGCGACCCGGGCGGGCCGGCGCGCAACCCGTGCGGCGGCGGCGCACCGCGGCAGGTCGCGGCATTCAATGGTGAGAGTGGACGCGAACAGGTTGAATGGTCACCGGAGACCCGGCGCGGGCACCGGCACAGCGCTGCCCGCCGGAAGCACAGGCGGCCGTGACGCGCGGCAGAGACGAGGACCCATGGACATCGACGAGACCCCGCAGGACGCCGCGGACGATCCGGGCACCGGCCCCCGTCCGGGGCCGCGGAACGCCCCGGTGCCGAAGCCCGGACCGCGCCCCGTTCCCGGCCCAGGCCGGCCGGGCGGGGCCGTCCCATCGCCCGCCTCCGTCGCCTCGCACGTTCCCCCGCGCGCGTCCGCGGACGCGCCCGTCCCGCACGTGCCCACGGTCCCGGACAACGATCCGGCACGCTGGGGACGGGTCGATGCCGACGGGGCGGTGTGGCTGCGCACCGCCGACGGCGAACGCAAGGTGGGTGAATGGCAGGCGGGCGACGCCGCCGAAGGGCTGGCGCACTTCGGCCGCCGCTACGAGGACCTGGCCACCGAGATCGAGCTGCTCGAGTCGCGGATCGAGTCCGGCACCGCGGACCTGAACAAGACGCGGGCCAGCGCGCAGGCGCTTCTCGAGACGGTCCCCACCGCCGCGGTGGTGGGCGACCTCGATGCGCTGACCCGGCGTCTCGAGACGGTGTGCGCGCACTGCGACGTCGCAGTGGTGGAGGCGCGGGAGCGCAAGGAGGCCCGCCGAGCACGGCAGATCGCCCGTAAAGAGGAGTTGGCGGCCGAGGCGGAACAGATCGCCGCCGAGAGCACGCAGTGGAAGGCCGCCGGCGACAGGCTCCGGGCGATCCTGGACGAGTGGAAGACCATCCGGGGCATCGACAGGAAGACCGACGACCAGTTGTGGCGGCGCTATTCGAAGGCCCGCGAGTCGTTCAACCGTCGGCGCGGCTCGCACTTCGCGGAACTCGACAGGCAGAGGGCGGGCGCCAAACACAAGAAGGAGGAGCTCGTCCAGCGGGCCGAGGCGCTGGCCGACTCCACCGAGTGGGGTCCGACCGCGGCCGCGTACCGGGACATGATGGCCGAGTGGAAGAAGGCCGGCAGGGCGCCGCGCGAGGTCGATGATGCGTTGTGGGCCCGCTTCAAAGCCGCGCAGGACACGTTCTTCGGCGCCCGCAAGCGCCTGAACGCGGAGATCGACGCCGAGTACGCCCAGAACGCCGACGCCAAAGAGAGGCTGCTGGACGAGGCGGAGCGGATCGACCCGGCCGCGGACCTCGACACGGCCCGCGCATCGCTGCGCAGCGTCCAGGAGCGGTGGGAGGCGATCGGCAAGGTCCCCCGCGACCGGATGCACGAGCTCGAGGCCCGCATCCGTGCGGTGGAGGGCCGCGTCCGTGACGCGGCCGACGCGCAGTGGCGCCGCACCGATCCGGAGGCACTGGCCCGTGCAGGCCAGTTCCGGGAGCGCGTCGAGCAGTTCGAGGCGCAGGCGGCCAAGGCCGAGGCCGCGGGCCGCACGGGTGAGGCGGACAAGGCCCGCGCCCAGGCGCGGCAGTGGCGCGAATGGGCCGAGGCCGCCGAGTCGGCCGTCAGCGACCGCTGACAGGGACCATCCGACCGCTCACGGGGACCGCCGGTCCGCGTCAGGAATCGCCGCGGGGCGCCTCGGGCCGGCCGAGCCGTGCCTGATTGATCCAGGCGTCCTCGTCCTCCGCCGCATGCCGGCGCCGTTCCTCCTCGGCGGCCAGCTGCAGCGAGGTCTTCGACCACGCGACGCCCACCCACAGGTAGGTGAGCACCACCAGCAGGATCAGGCCGACGACGATGCCCGCCCCGGGACCGGACAGGTCCGCCAGCGCAGCATCCTGCGCATCGAGCACGCCGCTGGGGGTCTGCCGCGACCAGATCGCGAGCACCGCGAAGAAGATGCCCAGCGCGCAGCCCGCCGCGGTCAGCCACGCCAACGTCCACCGCCGCGTCAGCAGCGTGAGCATCCCGGTGAGCCCGCCGAACACCAGCGCGAACCACACGAACAGCTTCGAGGTGATCGCCACCGCCTCCTGCTGGGCTGCGGCGTCGTCGACCAGCACGTCCCAGCCGTTGACGGAGCCGGTGTGCGGAAGCAGGAACGAGGCGAGCAGCAGCAGGATCGTCGCGGCGATCCCGATGCTGCGCATGCCGGGGTCGATCTCGCCGGCCACCTTCTTCTCGGCCTTTTCGAAATCCTTCCGGAAGTGTCGGAGGTCCTCGGGAATCTGATCGCTCATCGCCTCATCCTCATCCTCGCGCCACCACCGCACCGCGGTGCCCGCGCTCTTGAGCGGTGCGGCGGCCGCGCCGTCCGCCCCGCATGCTCCCACGGTCCCACCTGGCGCCGTCCGATGCCAGGCCCCCGCACGCCGGTCCCCGGGTTCACAGCCCGCATCCGCTCTGCGCCGGCTCCGGCGCGGGCGCGCCCACAGTGGGAATGCCCAGGCCCACACCGACCGGCGCCGTCTTCGGCGACACCCCGGCCTCATAGGCGTCGCCGGCGCGGGTACGCCGGTGGGCGCGCACCCCGCCGTCCGCGATGACGTGGTGCGGCGCGGCACCGGTGATCGTGGTGGTGACGAAATCGCCGGGGCGTATCGCCGCCGGCCGCGGCCGTCCCGAGTCCCGGTCGGCGCCGCGCGGACGCGGGTCGAAGTGCACCAGGCGGCCGTCGCGGGCGCGCCCGCTCATGCGTGCGGTGGCGGAGTCCTTGCGCCCCTCGCCGGCCGCCACCAGCAGTTCCACCTCGCGGCCGATCAGCCGGCGGTTCTCCTCGAGGCTCACCTGCTCCTGCACCTCGATCAGCCGCCGGTAGCGGTCCTGCACCACGTCCTTGGGCACCTGGTCGGCCATGTCCGCCGCCGGAGTGCCCGGACGGATCGAGTACTGGAAGGTGAACGCGCTGGAGAACCGGGCCCGGCGCACCACGTCGAGGGTCTCCTGGAAATCGTCTTCCGTCTCACCGGGGAAGCCCACGATGATGTCGGTGGTGATCGCCGCGTCCGGCATCGCGTCGCGGACCCTGTCGAGGATCCCGAGGAACTTCTTACGCCGGTAGGAGCGGCGCATCGCCCGCAGCACCCTGTCCGACCCGGACTGCAGCGGCATGTGCAGCTGCGGGCACACGTTGGGGGTCTGCGCCATCGCCTCGATGACGTCATCGGTGAACTCCGCCGGATGCGGCGAGGTGAAGCGCACCCGCTCGAGACCGTCGACGTCGCCGCACGCGCGCAGCAGCGCCGCGAACGCCCCGCGGTCGCGCGGCAGATCCGGGTCTGCGAACGAGGCGCCGTAGGCGTTGACGTTCTGCCCCAGCAGGGTCACCTCCTGCACGCCCTGGTCCACCAGTGCGCGGACCTCGGCGAGGATGTCGCCCGGGCGCCGGTCGATCTCCTTGCCGCGCAGCGTCGGGACGATGCAGAACGTGCAGGTGTTGTTGCATCCCACCGAGATCGACACCCACCCCGAATAGGGGGAATCGCGCCGCGCCGGCAACGTGGAGGGGAAGGCCTCCAGCGACTCCCGGATCTCCACCTCCGCGCGCTTGTTGTGACGTGCGCGTTCGAGGAGCGCGGGCAGCGCACCGAGGTTGTGGGTGCCGAAGACCACGTCCACCCACGGTGCCCGCTCGACGACGGTCCCCCTGTCCTTCTGCGCGAGGCAGCCGCCGACCGCGATCTGCATGTCCGGGTTGGCGTCCTTGGCAGGACGCAGGTGGCCCAGGTTGCCGTAGAGCTTGTTGTCCGCGTTCTCGCGCACCGCGCAGGTGTTGAACACCACCAGGTCAGCGGTGCCGTCACCGTCGGAGCGCACGTATCCTGCGTCCTCGAGCAGACCCGCCAGACGCTCCGAGTCGTGCACGTTCATCTGGCATCCGTACGTGCGGATCTCGTAACTGCGTGCACGTTCCGTGACCCCCACGGGCGGATGCTCCGATGGCACGCTCGACCGATCCGACATGACCGCTGGTCCCTCGATTCCTGGATTCTCGACGTTCGGGATGCACCGCTTCCGCGGCACGCGACACCGCGGCCGGACACGCTCCTCGGACGCGCCCGGACGCCGCTGCCGACCGGGCGGTTCACTCCGCACAGCCGCCGGGCGGCCTCTAGTGTAGTGATCCATGACGACGACCGATCCGGCCACCGGGCCCGCGGGCTCCGCGACCGCCGACCCGATGATCGCCATCCGCTCCGTCGACAAGCATTTCGGCGATCTGCACGTGCTCCGGGACATCGAGCTGGAAGTGCCGAGAGGGCAGGTGCTGGTGGTGCTGGGCCCCTCCGGGTCGGGCAAGTCCACCCTGTGCCGCACCATCAACCGCCTCGAGACGGTCGACTCGGGCACGATCAGCATCGACGGCACCCCGCTTCCAGCGGAGGGCCGCGGGCTCGCGCGCCTGCGCGCCGA
This sequence comes from uncultured Mycobacteriaceae bacterium, assembly GCA_964451655.1. Taxonomy (GTDB): domain Bacteria; phylum Actinomycetota; class Actinomycetes; order Mycobacteriales; family Mycobacteriaceae; genus Tomitella. The sequence continues at coordinate 28,640 of CAYVJJ010000005.1, forward strand.
CGTCGGCATGGTGTTCCAGCAGTTCAACCTTTTCGCGCACAAGACCGTGCTGCAGAACGTCATGCTGGCACCCATGAAAGTCCGCGGCATGGACAAGTCCTCGGCCCGCACGCGCGCGAGGGAGCTGCTCACCCGCGTAGGGGTCGAAAGCCAAGCGGACAAGTATCCGGCCCAGCTCTCCGGCGGACAGCAGCAACGCGTGGCCATCGCCCGCTCCCTGGCGATGGACCCCAAGGTCATGCTTTTCGACGAGCCGACCTCCGCCCTGGATCCGGAGATGGTCAACGAGGTTCTCGAGGTCATGGTGGAGCTGGCCCGGGGCGGCATGACCATGATCGTGGTCACCCACGAGATGGGCTTCGCCCGCCGGGCGGCCGACCGGGTGATCTTCATGGCCGACGGCGCGATCGTCGAGGACTCGACACCCGAGGAGTTCTTCGACTCCCCACGCACCGACCGGGCCCGCGACTTCCTCAGCAAGATCCACGGGCACTAGCCGTCGCGCGGGCACCGCCCCGCACCGCCGCGACACCCCGGCCACCGCACCCCGTGCCACCGCACTCCCCGCGGACGAGAGGTTCCACGTCACCATGCATCCCGCACCATCGCGCCGCCGCCGAAGGCCGGCCGCGGTCCTGGCGACCCTGCTGTCGGTCGTCCTGCTGGCCGCGGTCGGCGGCTGCGGCAGCACCGAGCCACGCGATCCGCTCGCCGACGCGCAGGCCGGGCACCTGACCATCGGAGTCAAGTACGACCAGCCCGGCCTGGGTCTGCGCGAGCCGGACAAGCAGATGACCGGCTTCGACATCGAGGTCGCCGAGTACA
>CAYVJJ010000006.1:0-29200 GCA_964451655.1 uncultured Mycobacteriaceae bacterium
CGACCTAAGTTACACGCGCCCCCACACGAACACAAATCCCCAGGTCACCGACCGGAATACCCTCACTGCTCAGCGCATCCGGTCCACCCCTGCGGTGATACGCCGAGGGCCCCGCACGGCCGGTGTCGCCATGCGGGGCCCTCGGGGGCGGGTGCGGGGCCCGTCAGTCCCCCAGCACGAGCCCCGATGTGGGGACTCCGGTGCCGGCGGTGACGAGTACCCGCGAGGCGCCGTCGACCTGGTTCACCGCTGTTCCGCGGATCTGCCGCACGCCTTCGGCGATCCCGTTCATGCCATGGATGTAGGCCTCGCCGAGCTGGCCCCCGTGGGTGTTCAGGGGCAGCCGGCCCCCCACCTCGAGCGCGCCGGGTTCACGGACGAAGTCCTTGGCCTCGCCGCGCCCGCAGAATCCGAGGTCCTCGAGCTGCATCAGCACATAGGGCGTGAAGTGGTCGTAGAGCACCGCCGCGTCCATGTCCTGCGGCCGCAGCCCCGACTGCCCCCACAGTTGCCGGCCCACCAGACCCATCTCCGGGATGCAGGCGAGGTCCGGACGGTAGTAGCTCATCATCGTGTACTGGTCGCGCGCGCTGCCCTGTGCGGCACCGAGGATGCTGACCGGCTTCTGCGGCAGATCTTTGGCGCGCTCGGCCGAGGTGACCACGATGGCGATGCCGCCGTCCGACTCCTGACAGCAGTCCAGCAGGTGGAGAGGGTCGGCGATCATGCGCGAGGCCTGATGGTCTGCGAGGGTGATGGGCTTGCCGTAGAAGAACGCGTCCGGGTTCGTCGCCGCGTGCGTGCGGTCGGCCACGGCGATCCGCCCGAAGTCCTCGCTTGTGGCGCCGAACTGATGCATGTAGCGCCTGGCCATCATCGCCACCGAGCCGGCGGGCGTGCTCAGACCGTGCGGGTAGGAGAAGGCGTAGTCCGCGCCGGAGGAGTCCACACGCGCGGCCAGACCGGAGTCGACCTGACCGAAGCGCTTGCCGGAACGCTCGTTGAACGCGCGGTAGGCGACCACCACGTCTGCGACGCCGGTGGTGACCGCGAGCGCCGCCTGCTGCACCGTCGCGCAGGCCGCCCCGCCGCCGTAATGGATACGGCTGAAGTACTTCAGTTCCGGGATGTCGAGTGCGCGCGCGACGGCGATCTCGATGTTGGTGTCCATAGTGAACGAGACCAGCCCGTCGACGTCGGACGGCGCCAGACCCGCGTCGGCCACCGCGGCCGAGACGGCCTCCGCGGCCAGGCGCAGCTCGCTGCGCCCGGAGTCCTTGCTGAAGTCGGTGGCGCCGATCCCGACGATCGACGCGGCACCGGACAGCCCCTGTGCATCAGGCCCGCTCATGCGCCGGCCCCCTTCCCGGCCGTGCCGTCCATGACCAGCGTGACCGTCGCCGTGATGTGCTTGCCCAGCGAGTCGGTGCCGGTGACCGACAGCGTCACCAGCCCGTCGTCATCCACGGCGTCGACAGTGCCCGTCAAGGTCAAGGTGTCGTAGGCGTACCAGGGCACCCCCAGCCGCAGGGAGATGGACCGGACGACCGCCTTCTGACCGGCCCAATCCGTGACGTAGCGCTGCACCAGCCCCGTGTCGGTGAGGATGTTGACGAACATGTCCTGGGACCCGCGCTGCTGCGCCCGGTCCCGGTCGTGGTGCACATCCTCGAAGTCGCGCGTCGCCAGCGCCGAGGCGACGATGAACGTGGGCGTGCCCTCGATCGTGAGCGCCGGAAGGGTGTCACCGACCGCCGCCGCGGGCGGATCGGCCGGGGGCGCCGCCACGGCGGCGCCGGGTGCGGTGCTGCTCATCGCGTCTCCTTTGCTGCGGCGCCGACCGGGCGCCAGGCGTACAGGGTCCACGGGCCCGAGGACTCGTCGTCCGGATCCGCGGGGAAGTCGAGGAAGTCGACGGTGACCGGCTGACCGATCTCCACCGCCTCGGGGTCGACGCCGCGCAGCTCTCCGAGCATGCGCACGCCCTCCTCGAGCTCCACGAGCGCGATGACGAACGGCACCTGACGGCCCGGGACCTTGGGGGCGTGGTGGACGACGTAGCTGTAGACGGTGCCGCGCCCGGAGGCGACGGTGTAGTCGGTGTCCTCTCCCCGGGGTTTCCAGACCGCCGGGACCGGCGGGTGCTGCAGCGTGCCGTCCTCGAGGCGCTGGATGCGCAGTTCGTGCGCGGCCACGCCGTCCCAGAAGAACGCGGTGTCCCGCGAGGCCCGCGGGCGCATCATCCGCGTGCCGTCCAGGTCGTCGAGCGGATCGCCGCTCGCCGCGCTCTGCGTCGCGCCCGACCGCGCCGCACTGCCTCCGTCCCCGTCGCTCGACGGCGGGCGGAACTTCAGGATGCGGAACTCCATCTCGGCGACGACGTCCCCCGCCGCGTCCCGCCACAGGTTGCGGGTGGTGAAGAACCAGCCCTCGCCCAGGCCCGTCTTCTTGGGACCGACGACGTCCTCGAGCACCGATTCGATGGTCACCTCGTCGCCCGGCCGAAGGTACCGATGATAGGTCTGGTTGCAGTTGGTGGCGACCACCGACGTGAAGCCGGCCTCGTTGAGTATGTCGGTCATGCGGCCCAAGGGGTCGTCGGGCTCGCGCACCGCGCCCAGCCCGCGCATCGTCCAGACCTGCGCCATCGCCGGCGGTGCCACGACGCCGTCGTGCCCGGCCGCCCGCGCGGCGTCCTCGTCGACGTAGACGGGGTTGCGGTCGCCGATCGCCTCGACCCAGTTGTTCACCATCGGCTGGTTGATCGGATCACGCCCTTTGCGGGGGGCGCTGCCGCCGTCGTCGCGCACGCGTTGCGCCGCGTCGAGGATGTCCTGATCGCTCATGGTCGCCGTTCCGGTGTCCTCTCTCACTTCGGTGTTCCCTGCCCGGTCCGTCATCGCCGGGACACCTTCGGCAGCCCGAGTCCGGCGGTGGAGATGAGATCGCGCATGACCTCGTTCACACCGCCGCCGAAGGTGATGACCAGGTTCCGCTTGGTCTGCGCGTCCAGCCACCGCAGCAGGTGCCCCGTCTCCGGATCGGCGGGGTCGCCCCACCGACCGACGATCTCCTCGGCCAGTCGGCCCATGCGCTGGACCTGTTCGGTGGAGAAGACCTTGGTGGCCGACGCATCCGCCATATCCAGGTCGCCGGTACCGGCGGCCACCTGCCAGTTGAGCAGCTCGTTGAGGCGGTAGATCGCACGGATCTCGCCCAGCGCCCGCTGCACCTCGGGCCGGGAGGCGGGAGCGGCACCGTCGGGGCCGGGCCGCGCGGTCCATTCGCTGATGTGGTCGTACAGGCCGCCGATGCGTCCGCACGGGCCCAGCATCACGCGCTCGTGGTTGAGCTGGGTGGTGATCAGCCGCCAGCCCTTGTTCTCTTCGCCCACCAGCATCGAGGCGGGTACGCGCACGTCCTCGTAGTAGGTGGCGTTGACGTGGTGCGCGCCGTCCGCGGTGATGATCGGCGTCCAGGAGTACCCCGGGTCGGTGGTGTCGACGATGAGGATCGAGATGCCCCGGTGGCGGTCCTCGACGGTGCCGGTGCGCACCGCCAGCCAGATGTAATCGGCCTGGTGGCCGCCGGTAGTGAAGATCTTCTGCCCGTTGATCACGTAGTGCGGCCCGTCGTCGCCCTGCTCGAGCACTGCGGTGGTGCGCAGCGACGCGAGGTCGGTGCCCGCCTCCGGTTCGGTGTACCCGATGGCGAAGTGCACCTCGCCGGCGAGGATCGCGGGCAGGAACTTCTCCTTCTGCTCCTCTGTGCCGTACTTCTGCAGCGTCGGCCCCACGGTCTGCAGCGTCACCGACGGCAGCGGCACGTCCGCCCGGACGGCCTCGTTGGTGAAGATCTGCTGCTCGATCTCGCCGAAGCCCTTGCCGCCGAACTCCGTGGGCCAGCCGACGCCGAGCCACCCGTCGCGGCCCATCCGGCGGATCACGTTCTCGTACGCCGTGCCGTGCCGGTCGGTGAGCATCTCCTCGGCCTCGTCGGCCGAGATCAGATCGGCGAAGTACTCGCGCAGCTCCTGCTGCAGCTTCTTCTGCTCGGGGGTCAGATCGATGAGCATGCCGCCTCCACTCCGAGGTCGCGGGCGCTGAGGGCGCCGAGGATGGTCAGACGCGACGACGGTCCGCCGACGAGGCGCACCAGGTCCTTGGTCTGCTCGTAGTACAGGTGCGCCGCATAGGTCACGTCCGCACCCAGCCCGCCGTGCATGTGGCTGCACTGCTGCATGGCCACCGGCAGCCGCTCGGCCAGCCAGTACGCGGCGACATCCGTGTCCTCCTCCGCATCGAGCCCCTCGGCCAGGCGCCAGCACGCCGACGTGGCGGCCAGCTCGAGAGTGCGGGCGGTGACGTAGGAGTCGGCCACCTGCTGCGAGACCGCCTGGAAGGCCGCGATGGGCTTGCCGAACTGCTCGCGGGTGCTCACGTGCTGCGCGGTCAGGTTGGTCATGCCCGAGCCCAGCCCCGCCGCCTGGGAGGCGAGCGCGGCCAGCGCGATGCGGTAGAGCACGTCCGTGCCGGCGCCGGTGAGCATGGCACCGGCGTCCACACGCACCCCGTCGAACGCCATCGTGCACTCGGGTGCGAGGGATGCCGTGAACGTGCGGGTGAGGGTCACGCCGTCCGCGTCAGGCGCCACCACTGCGACGCCCGCCGATGTGGGCACCAGCACGTACGCGGCCTGCTCCGCGTAGCGCACCGCCACCTTGCGCCCGGTGATCAGGTAGCCGTCGCCGTCGGCGGTGGCCGTGGTCGCCGGCTGCGCGGGCAGCGGCGCCCCCGGCTCGTCGAGCGCGGCGGTCAGGATGGCGCCGCCGGGCACGCCCGTGAGGAACCGCTGCGCGTCGCCGCCGAGCGCCAGCAGCGGCAGCACGCCGAAGCCGAGAGTCTCGAGCACCGGGACCTGCGCCGCATTCCGTCCCACCTCGGCGAGCAGCACGCCCACCTCGGCGATGCCGAGTTCGTCGCCGCCGAGGGACGCCGGGAGCGGCAGCGAGAGCACGCCCTCGTCGGCCAGCCGCTTCCACAGCGTCGCATCCCACACGGGCGACGACCTGTCCATGGCGGCGAGGGCCTCGGCGCTCGCCGCCGTCCGCAGCACGGCGGTCGCCACCTCGGCCACCGCCTGCTGCTCACTGCTGAGTGTGAAATCCACCTGATAACCGTCCTATCGAACCGAGTGGAGGTCCTGTCAGTTGTCCGCGGCCGGCCTGTCGGCACCCGCCGCCCATGCCGTCACCGCGGCAGGCCCAGCAACCGCTCGGCCGCCACTGTGAGCAGGATCTGTTCGGTGCCGCCGGCGATCGACAGGCACCGGTGGTGCAGCACCGTCTTGATCTGCGGCCCCCACACCGCTCCGCCGATACCGGCGAACTCGAGCGCGGCGTCCGCCAGCGCCTGCCGGTGCCGCACGCCGATCAGTTTGCTCACGCTCGAACCCGGGCCCGGGTCCTGCCCCTCGAGCGCCCGGATCGCGGTGCGCAGGCCCAGCAGGGACCCCGTGGTGCCGTCCGCGACCTGCCGCCCCAGGGTGTCCAGTTCCATGTCGCCGATCGCGCCGTCGCCGCCCGGCTCCCGCGCCCCGCCGTCGCGCACCTCGGCGATGAGGGCCTCCATCTCGTCGCCCATGGCCGAACTGCCGCCCATCGCCACGCGCTCGTTGGCCAGCGTGGTGCGCGCCAGCCGCCAGCCGCCGTTCACCTCCCCCACCACACAGTCGTCCGGCACGATGACGTCCTCGAGGAACACCTCGTTGAACAGTGCGTCGCCGGTGATCTCACGCAGCGGGCTGATCCGGATACCGGGCGTCGCCATATCGATGACGAAATAGGTGATGCCCTTGTGCTTGGGGGCCTCCTTGTCCGTGCGTGCCAGGCAGATCGCCCAGTCGGAGTCGACGGCGAGCGAGTTCCACACCTTCTGGCCGTTGAGCTTCCAGCCGCCGTCCACGCGCTCGGCGGTGGTGCGCAGCGCGGCCAGGTCGGAGCCCGCGCCCGGCTCCGAGAACAGCTGGCACCAGGAGATCTCGCCCCGCAGGGTGGCGGGCACGAAGCGCGTGATCTGCTCTGCGGTGCCGTGCGCGATGATCGTCGGCGCCGCCCAGGCGCCGATCACCAGGTCGGGCCGCTGCACCCCCGCCCGGTCGAGCTCCTCGTCGATCAGCACCTGCTCGCCGGCGCCCGCGCCGCGGCCGTAGGGCGCCGGCCAATGGGGGGTGAGCAGCCCGGTCTCCGCGAGCCGGGCACGCCGCTCGTCCCCGGGCAGCGCGGCGATCTCCTCGGCTTCCGCGCGCACCGCTGCACGCCCGGCCTCGGTGGCCTCGTCGAGTTCCAGCCGCAGGGTGCGCCGTGCGCCCTCGAGCGTCAGCCGGGCGACGCGCCGGCGCCACCGGGACGACCCGCCCAGCACCTGCCGCAGGCCGAGTGCCCGCCGCAGGTACAGGTGCGCGTCGTGCTCCCAGGTGAAGCCGATGCCGCCGAGCACCTGGATGCAGTCCTTGGCGTTGTCCACCGCGCAGTCGAGCGCCGCTGCGGCCGCCACGGCCGCCGCGATCGGCAGCTCCGCGCCGTCCGTCCCTGCACGGCCGGCGCCGGCCTTATCCACCGCCACCGCCTTATCCACCGCCACCGCCTCGTCGACCGCCACCGCCGCGTCCCAGGCGACGGCGCGCGCCTGCTCGGCGCGGCAGAGCATCTCTGCGCAGATGTGCTTGACCGCCTGGAACCGGCCGATGGGCTGGCCGAACTGCTCGCGGATCTTCGCGTACTCCACCGCGGTGTCGAGCGCCCAGCCCGCGACGCCCGCGGCCTCGGCTGCGGCCAGAGCGGCCGTCACGTCGCGCACCAGGCCGGGCCGCACGCCCGTCAGCACCTGCTCCGCCGGCACCTCCACGCCGTCCAGCCGCACCTGCGCCAGCGGGACCGAGAAGTCCGCAGCCTGCCGGTGCTCCGCGTGCACGCCCTCGGCCGCGGCGTCGAGGACGGCCCAGGAGCCGTCCTCCGCCCCGGCACCGTCCGCCGAGCGCACCGGCAGCAGGATCAACCCGTCCGCGTCGTAGCCGTAGACCAACCCGGCGTCGCCTTCCGCACGCACCCCGCCGTCCGGCGTGCGTTCCGCCGTGACCGGCGACGGCCCCACCGCCAGCGCACAGGTGCGCTCGCCGGCAGCGAGCGCCGGCACGGCCTTCTCCGCGAAGGCGCCACCGCCGCGCGTGAGCACCAGCCCGGCGAGCGCACTGGTGAGCACGGGCCCCGGGGCCAGGGCCCCGGCCGCGGATTCGAGCATCGCCGCGAGGTCGGCCACGGTCCCGCCCGCGCCGTCGAGCTCCTCCGGCAACGCCACCGACAGGACCCCCAGGTCCGCCATCGCCGGATAGTGCCCGCGCCAGTGCTCCGGCTCGGTCTCGGCCCGGCGCACGGCCTCCAGCGGCGACGCCGAGCGCGCCCACGCCCGGATCGAGTCCTGTACCGCCTGCTGTTCCGCGGTGGTCGCGATGGTCACGGGTCCTCCTGGCCGGTCGATCGTCCGTGTCGTCCGCCTCATTCTGGGCGCTGCGCGCCGGGAAACGGTGCGGCAGACTCAGTGAGTGGGGCAGGGGCTCAGCGGGCGGGCGACGGGGCCGCCGCGGGTGCTGAGACGAATCCTCCCCACAACCCTAGAACGTGTTCTAGTATAAGGAGGCGGTCGGGGCGGGTTCGCACCTCGCCCTCCCGGAGAGTGGTACACCGGTTGACACGTCGGCGTATCGTTCTCCGGTCGCCGGTGCGTACGGCGATCCCATTCGCGGCGCAGACGCCACGGCGGCCGGCGCCCAGACGGCCACACTGATATTCGAGGTAGTCCCATGGCAAGCAGTTCACGCACCACCACCCGCGACGGCGGCGTCATCCCCACGTTGCGCGAGGACGAGTTGAACTCTGCCGCGCAGCGGGAGCGGCGGCGGCGCATCCTCGACTCCACGCTGGCGCTCGCCTCCCGGGGCGGCTACGACGCCGTGCAGATGCGGGCCGTCGCGGACCGTGCGGACGTGGCGGTGGGCACGCTGTACCGCTATTTCCCGTCCAAGGTGCATCTGCTGGTGTCCGCGCTGGCCCGCGAGTTCGAACGGATCGACTCCAAGACCGACGGGCGCATGCCCGCCGGCCTCACCACCCAGGAGCGCCTGGAGCTGATGATCGGCCAGATCACCACGGTGATGCAGCGGGATCCGCTGCTCACCGAGGCGATGACGCGGGCGTTCATGTTCGCCGACGCGTCCGCCGCCGCGGAGGTGGCCCGGGTGGGTGAGCTGATCGACCGCATCTTCGCCCGCGCCCTGACCAACTCCGAGCACCCCACCGACTATCAGCTGAACGTCTCCCGCGTGATCTCGGACGTGTGGATGTCGAACCTGGTCGCCTGGCTGACCCGGCGCGCCACCGCCGTCGACGTGGCCGACCGGCTCAAGCTCACCATCCGGCTGCTCATGGGCGACAAGGCCGACGAGGTGGAGCCGGCTTCCGGGGAGTCCGCGGCCGCCGGCGAGTGACCCGCCCCGCACGGCGCCTCAGCCTCCGGTGCCGGCGCAGCGACGGCGATTAGACTTCGGCTGCACGGACCCGACCGTCCGGCGGCCCGCGCGGCCGCCGCCGGTCATGGTCGCACCGATCCCGACCGTCGAGGTTTGCCGCTGTGTCCCCACTGCCCGACGAACTCCGCCATACGCTGACGGCGCTGGCGCGTGTCCCGCGGCTGCTCGTCGCGTCCGACTACGACGGCACCATCGCGCCGATCGTCAACAACCCGGTGGACGCGCGTCCGCGCTCGGAATCGGTAGCGGCCCTGCGCAGCCTGGCCACGCTGGGCGGCACCGTCGCCGCGGTGATCTCCGGCCGGGCGCTGCGCGACCTGGCGACCCTGTCCCGGCTGCCCTCCGAGGTGCACCTGGTGGGCAGCCACGGCTCCGAGTTCGACATCGGCTTCCTCGAGGAGATCGATGCGGGCTCGCGCGCGCTGCTCGGGCGCGTCACCGACGAGCTGACCGCGATCGCCGACACGACGCCGGGCGCAGGTGTGGAGACCAAGCCCGCCAGCGTCGCGCTGCACGTGCGCAATGTGGCCGACCCGGATGCGGCGGCCGCGGCCGTCAACGCTGCGGCCACGGGGCCCGCGCAGTGGTCGGGGGTGCACTGCACTGAGGGCAAAGCCGTGATCGAACTGTCGGTGATCACCACCGACAAGGGCGATGCGCTGGACATCCTCCGGCGCCGCGAGGGGGCGTCGGCCACGGTGTTCCTCGGCGACGACGTCACCGACGAGAAAGCGTTCCGGCGCCTGCGCGGGCCGGACGTCGGCATCAAGGTCGGTCCGGGCCCCACCGGCGCGCATTTCCGCGTCGACGACACCGAGGACGTCGCGCGCGTGCTGGCCTTCCTGCTCGAGCAGCGCCGCGCCTGGCTGCTGGGCGCGGACGCCACGCCCATCGAGAGGCTGACCATGCTGGCCTCGCCCGACGCGAAGGCCCTGGTGAGCCCCACCGGGTCGATCAATTGGCTCTGCCATCCGGACCCCGACTCGGCCGGGCTGTTCTCGGCACTGCTCGGCGGGGACTCCGCCGGCCACTTCACCGTGCTCCCCGAGCGCGACGGGCTCCCGCTGAGCCAGGAGTACGTCGACGGCACGATGACCGTGGAGACCCGCTGGGCGTCGCTTCTGGTGACGGACTATCTGCCGCATGTGACCGGACGGGGACGCGTGGACCTGACCCGCGTGATCAGCGGGACGGTGCCGTGCCGGGTGGTGTTCGCGCCGCGCCCCGAGTTCGGGCAGGTGCAGGTCCAGCTCGAGGAGGACGACGGCGGCCTGCGCGTCCAGGGCACCAACGACCCCATCGTCCTGCGGTCGCCCGGGGTGCGGTGGCGGATCGTCGACGACGGGTTCCAGCAGAGCGCCGAGGCCGTCGTCGACCCGTCGGACGGGCCCGTGGTGCTGGAACTGCGCTGCGGCACCTCCGACCTCTCCCCCGGCCCGCGTCCCGAACCCGAGGTGCGGGCGGAGGCGGAGTCCTACTGGCGCTCGTGGGCGGAATCGCTGACGCTGCCGCCGCTCAAGCGCTCCCTGATCAAACGCAGCGCCCTCACCCTGCGGGGGCTGGTGCACGCGGACACCGGCTCCATCATGGCCGCCGCCACCACCTCGCTGCCCGAGGAGATCGGCGGTGTGCGCAACTGGGACTACCGGTATTGCTGGCTGCGCGATGCATCGATGACCGCGTCCGCCCTGGTATCGGTGGGATCGCTGGACGAGGCGTCCGGTCTGCTCGATTGGCTGCACCGCGTGCTCGACACGCTCTCCGGCCCCGAGCGGCTCAACCCGCTCTACACGCTCGACGGCACCGTGCTGCCGCCCGAGGCCGTGCTGGACACCATCCCCGGCTACGCGGGCTCGCGCCCCGTGCGCGTGGGCAACGCCGCCAACCAGCAGGTGCAACTGGACGTGTTCGGCCCCATCACCGAGCTGATCGCGGACCTGGCCCGCGCGCGCCGCGCCGCGGGCCTGCCCGACGCGGAGTCGCTGACCGACCGGGACTGGTCGCTGGTGCTGGCGATGACCTCGGCCGTGGCCCAGCGCTGGATCGAACCGGACAACGGCATCTGGGAGATCCGCGGGGCGCCGCGCCACCACGTGTACTCGAAGGTGATGTGCTGGGTGACCATCGATCGCGCGCTGAGCCTGGCCGGGGACTTCGGCCGCGGGGCGGAGCGGGAGTGGGAGTCGTTGCGCACCAAGATCGCCGACGACGTCCTGGCGAACGGCTGGAGCGCCCAGGCGCACTCCTACACCGCAGCCTACGACGGGGTGGACCTGGACGCGGCCTCGCTGTTCATCGGCCTCTCGGGTCTGCTCGACCCCGCCGATCCGCGTTTCGCCGCCACGGTCTCGGCCACAGAGGCCGTGCTGCGCAGCGGATCGACGGTCTACCGGTACCGCTCCGAGGACGGGCTCCCCGGCACCGAGGGCGGCTTCCACCTGTGCGCCGCGTGGCTGGTCGAGGCCTACCTCCTGGTCGGGCAACGCGGCCAGGCGGAGGCTCTGTTCAAGCAGCTCGTGGCGGCGGCCGGCCCCACCGGGCTGCTGTCCGAGGAGTACGACCCGGTGGCCGAGCGCGCCCTGGGCAACCACCCGCAGGCCTACAGCCACATCGGGCTCATGCGCTGCGCACAGCTGCTCTCGGCGGACTCCTAGCCTCCGGCCGCCCCCTTCCGGGCGCGCGGCGGGAAGGCCGGCGCCGGTCGGCGTGATCTCCGGCATCTCCGGCGTCCCGGGTTGCCGCGCGCCGCGATCCCTGCGTTACTCTGTAATGACAATCATTTGCATCAGTTGTCGGTTCCGGTCCGCCCGACCGGCGCGGAAGGGGATCGCCGTGCGCACAGTGCTCCGCACCCGCCGCCGCGTCCTGCGCCGGGTGCCCCCGCGGCTCGTGCGCGCCGGCGCCGCCGCGGCGCTCGGGCTCACCGTGGCGGCCACCGCCGCGGGCTGCGGGACCGCCTCCGGTGCGGACGACGACGGCCGGCTCTCCGTCGTCGCCTCCACCCCCGTGTGGGCGGACATCGCCGCGCAGGTCGCCGGGCCCGACGCGGAGGTGCGCTCGATCGTCCCCGCCGGCCGGGATCCGCACGAGTTCCAGGCCACCCCCACCGACGCGTTACAGGTGAGCCGCGCCGACCTGTTGGTCTCGAACGGCGGCGGATACGACGGGTTCTTCGACGCCCTGGTGCGCGGGGTCTCGCCCCCGGCGGACACGGTGAACGCCTACGCGCTGCGGGCGACGGACCACCCCGCACCGGACGGCGGGGCCGGCGGGCATGACCACGGGACCGGACATGACCACGGGACCGGGCATGACCACGGGACGGCCAATGAACACGTGTGGTTCGATTTGGGCACCGTCGAGTCCGTCGCCGGAGCCGTGGCCGACCGGCTCGCGCAGATCGACCCCGCCCATGCCGACGGCTTCCGGTCCCGGGCCGCCGCACTGCACCGGCGGCTGGACGGGCTGGCGGGGCAGGCCGACGCCATCGCGTCCGGGCACCCGCGCCCCGTCGTCTCCACCGAGCCGGTCGCGCATTATCTCCTGCGCAGCGCCGGCATCGAGGACCTGACGCCGCCCGGGTTCGGCGAGGCCGTCGAGCACGGGTCCGACCCCGCGCCCGCCGTGATCGCCCGCCTGCGCGGTGTACTCACCGGCGGTGACGCGGCGGCGCTCATCCGCAATGTGCAGACCGAGAGCCCCACCACCGAGGTGGTTCGTCACGACGCCCGGGACGCCGGGCTGCCCGTCATCGACGTCGGCGAGTCACCGCCCGAGGGCACCGCCTACGCCGATTGGGTGGGCGCCATTCTGACCGCACTAGGGAAGGCAACGGCCCGATGAACCCGGAACCGACCCCCGCACCGCCCGGCGGCCGCACCGGCACCGCCCCCGTCCCAGCGCTCGCACTCCACGATGCGGCGCTCGGGTTCGGCCCGCGCACCCTCTGGTCCGGACTGGACCTGGCGGTGGAGCCCGGCGAGTTCATCGCCGTGCTCGGCCCCAACGGCTCCGGCAAGTCGAGCCTGCTCAAGGTGCTGCTGGGGCTGCAACCGCTCAGCCACGGGCGCGCCGAGGCCGGCGGGCGCCCGGTGCGGGCCGGCAACGACCGCGTCGGTTACATCCCGCAGCAGAAGATGCTCGACCCGGGTGTCATGGTGCGTGGACGCGACATGGTGGGGTTCGGGCTCGACGGACACCGCTACGGGATCGGGCTGCGCGGGCGCCGGCGGCGCCGCGAACGGGTCGATGCCGCGCTCGCCGAGGTCGGCGCCTCCGCGTTCGCGGAACGTCCGATGGGGGTGCTCTCCGGGGGCGAGCAGCAGCGGCTGCGAGTGGCGCAGGCGCTCTGCGGCGATCCGGCCGCTCTGCTGTGCGACGAGCCGCTGCTCAGCCTGGACCTGGCGAACCAGCAGATGGTGGCGCAGCTGATCGACCGGCGCCGGCACGAGGCCGGCACCGCGGTCCTGTTCGTCACCCATGAGGTCAACCCGATCCTGCCGATGGTCGACCGCGTGCTCTACATCGTCGACGGGCGGTTCGTCATCGGCACCCCCGACGAGGTCCTCACCTCCGAGGTGCTCACCGACCTGTACCGCACGCCCGTCGACGTGCTGCGGGTGCGCGGCCGGGTGGTGGTCGTAGGCGCGGCGGGGACGCCGCTGGACCCGTACTGCCAGGCCTCGCCGCTCGCCCCCGACGCGGCCGGCGGCCTGCCCGGACCGGCCGGTGAGGCGGTGCTGCGGTGAACGAGAAGCTGACGCAACTGTTCGACAACCTCTTCGCATTCGAGACCACCGGCGCGCTGCTGCAGCTCGACTTCGTGCGCAATGCCCTGATCGCGGCCGCCGTCATCGGTCTGGTCTCCGGCATGATCGGCCCGCTGATCGTGACCCGCCAGATGTCGTTCGCTGTGCACGGCACCTCCGAGCTCTCGATGGCGGGCGCCGCCTTCGGCCTGCTGTTCGGCGTCGACGTGGGCATCGGCGGGCTCGCGGGCGCGGTGGTGGCGGCCGTCGCCTTCGGGCTGCTGGGCACCCGTGCCCGCGAGCGCGATTCGGTGATCGGCGCCGTACTGGCCTTCGGCCTGGGGCTGTCGGTGCTGTTCATCTGGCTCAACCCGGACCGCACATCGAATAAGTTCTCGCTGCTGGTCGGCCAGGTGGTGAGCGTGGACGGCGCGGGCATATCGCTGCTGGTGTGGTCGGCGGTGGTGGTGCTGGCGGTGCTGGCGGTCGTGTACCGCCCGCTCTGGTTCGCCAGCGTCGACCCGGACGTCGCCGAGGCGCGGGGCGTTCCCATGCGGATGCTGTCGATGATCTTCGCGGTGCTCATCGGGATCACGGCCGCGATGGGCGTGCAGATAGTGGGGGCGCTGCTGGTGCTCTCGCTGCTGATCACCCCGGCCGCGGCCGCCGCGCACATCACCTCCAGCCCGCTGCGCGCCACGCTCCTGTCGGTGCTGTTCGCGGAGGTGTCGGTGGTGGGCGGCATCATCCTGTCACTGGCCCCGGGCGTGCCGGTGTCGGTGTTCGTCACCGCGGTCTCGTTCGCCCTCTACGTCGTCTGCCGGTCGGTGGGCGCGGTGCGTGCGCGCCGTGCCCGGATGCACAAGCGGCCCGGCGACGGCACCGCACCGGCGAACGTTCCCGCCGAGGCGGGCGACGCTGCGGCCGCACCGTCCCGCGCCTAGCCCGACGGCCGGGCACCGCCGTCGGGCGGAGTCGGACCCGCCCTTTCGGCCGACGGCCTCGGGGCGGGGCCGTCGTCGGGCGACGCGTGGGACCATGGGGGTGTGACAGTGATCGACCTCAACAGCGACCTCGGCGAGGGCTTCGGCGCCTGGCCGCTCGGTGACGACGACGCCATGCTGCGGATCGTCACCAGCGCCAACGTGGCCTGCGGGTTCCACGCCGGGGACCCCACGTCGCTCCTGCAGACCACGGCCCAGGCCATCGAGCGCGGGGTCCAGGTGGGCGCCCAGGTGGGCTATCACGACCTGAGCGGGTTCGGCCGCCGGTTCATCGACATGGATCCGCGCGACCTCACCGCGGAGGTGATCTACCAGATCGGCGCCCTGGACGGGCTGGCGCGGGCGCGGGGCGGGCGCGTGCGCTACGTCAAACCGCACGGCGCCCTCTACAACGCGATCGTGCACCATGAGGGCCAGGCCCGCGCGGTGGTGCAGGCGGTGCGGGATTACGACCCGTCGCTGCCGGTGCTGGGGCTGGCGGGCTCGGTGTTCCTGGATCTCGCCGACCGGGCGGGGCTGCGCACCGTCGCGGAGGCGTTCGCCGACCGCGGCTACACCTCCGAGGGCACACTCGTGCCGCGACGCGAACCCGGCGCACTGGTGACCGATCCCGACGACGTCGCCGCGCGGGTGCTCGGCATGGTCGAGCACGGCACCGTGACCGCCGTCGACGGCTCCCGGGTCCGGGTCCGCGCGCAATCGGTGTGCGTGCACGGCGACTCGCCCGGCGCGGTCGCCATGGCACAGTCCGTGCGCACCGCCCTCGACGACGCCGGCGTCACCCTGCAGGCCTTCGGATAGCGGTGCGGAGACGGGGACCCCGGTGAACCGGAGGCGCACATGACAGCCGGCAGCTCCACCTCCCCCGCCCGCGGATTCCGGATCCTGGCCGCGGGCGAGGACGCGGTGCTCGTCGAGTTCGCGGACACGCCCGCGGCGCCCGTGGCGCGGGCGGTGCTGCCGTTCACGTCCGCGTGCGACGGGTCCCCGGCGCGGCCGGACGGGATCGTCGAGGTGATCCCGGCGGCCTGCACCGCGCTGGTGGCGTTCGACCCGGCGATCGTCGACTCCGGGACGGTCCGCGCATGGTGCGCCGGGCTTGCGGAGTCGGCGGTGCACGGGCGCGCCGGTCCCGCCGCGGGCGGCGCAGACCCGGTCGCACAGGAGCCGCTGGTGGTGCCGGTGGTCTACGACGGCCCCGATCTGGATGCCGTCGCGGAGGCCACCGGCATGACCGCGGCGCAGATCGTCACCGCCCACACGGGCACCGAGTGGACCGTCGCCTTCACCGGCTTCGCACCGGGATTCGGTTATCTCATCGGCGGCGATCCGCGCCTGGACGTGCCGCGCCGGCCCACCCCGCGCACGCGCGTCCCGGCGGGCAGCGTGGGCCTGGCCGGCACCTTCAGCGGGGTGTATCCGCGAACCTCCCCCGGCGGATGGCGCATCATCGGCTCCACTGACATGGCGCTGTGGCTCCCGGACCGCGATCCTCCGGCGCTGCTCACGCCGGGGCGCCGGGTACGTTTCGCCGTCGCCGACGCGGGGGCCCGTTCATGACCTCCCGCACCGGACCGGGCCGGGCCGATCCGGCGCACGCCGCCTTCACCGTCATCGCGCCGGGGCCGTCGACCACGGTGCAGGACCTGGGGCGTCCCGGCCGCGGCGCGCTGGGCGTGGGCCGCTCCGGCGCCGCCGACCGGGGAGCGATGGCGGCGGCCAACCGGCTCGTGGGCAACCCGGAGGGCGCCCCGCTCCTGGAGACCACCCTGGGCGGCCTGCAACTGCGCGCCCGGCGCCGGGTGGCGGTGGCCGTCACGGGCCCGGCGGTCGCCGTCACCGTCGACCGCATTCCGGTCGGCACCCACAGCCGTGTGCATCTGGACGCGGGACAGACCCTGGCCGTCGGCACTCCGGATCGCGGGCTGCGGCACTACGTCGCCGTGCGCGGCGGGGTGGCCGGGGTGCGGGGCGGCGACGGAGCGTTCCACGGCCCGGCGCTGGGCAGCCTGTCCGCCGACGCGATGTCCCGGCTGGGGCCGCCCCCGCTCGACCGCGGCGACCTGGTCTTCGCGGCCCGGCCCGCCGCGCCGCTGCCCGCGACGGAGCTCAACCCGCGGCGGGGCTCCGCAGGCGGTCCGGGCGCCGACGGGGCGGTGCGACTCCCGATCGTGTGGGGCCCCCGCGACGACTGGTTCGCCGCCGAAGCCCGGCTCCTGCTGGTCTCGCAGATATGGACCGTCACCGCCGACACCGACAGGGTGGGCGCGCGCCTGCAGGGGCGCGAGGCGCTCGCCCGCGCGCGCGGCGGGGAGCTGGCTTCCGAGCCGATGGTCGCCGGCGCGCTGCAGGTGCCGCCGGACGGCCGGCCTGTGCTGTTCCTGGCGGACCACCCCGTGACGGGCGGCTATCCGGTGATCGCCGTGCTGCGCCGCGGCGCACTCGACGCGGCCGGCCAGCTGCGCCCCGGCGACACCGTCGCCTTCAGAGAGTGACGCCCACGCCGGGCGGGCCGTGCAGGAAGGCGTGGATCGGCGTCAACGCCCGCGCATGCACAACCGGCGCACCGCGTCGACCACGGCCAGCCCCGCGGCCGCCATCATCACGATCGCGGTGGTGACCCGAGGGCCGTCGTACACCGTCACCTGGACCGGCGGGCGCCCCTCGACGTGCACCGGCGTGCGGGCCGGCTGGACGCCGAGATGCCAGAACCACACCGACAGGGCGATCAGCGCCAGCGCCGCCGCCACCTCGGCGAGTGCGATCCACCGCACCCGCGTCACCGGGGTTCACCGCCCTGCGGGGCGCCCGGCCGCCTGCGCCCCGCGGGACGCCGGGCTACCAGTGGCTCGAGCTGCGCGCGCAGCCCCGCATCGTCGCGTGCCCACGCCTGCCGCAGCGCACCCGAACGCATCTGCACGCCGATGCCCCGACGCCCGCGCGGCACCACCGACAGCCCGCCCAGCGACCTGGCCGACTCCCACGGCTCTCGGGGATCGTTGCGCGCACGGCCCGGCGGCGCCGGCGGGAACACGTGCACGATCTCCGCGAGAGCCACCTCGTCCGTGCCCAGGTGCAGGGTGTCCTCCGTGAGCTCGACGGCGGTGTGGGTGCGCGCCGCGTGGATGATCAGCGATCCGACCGCGGCGAGCACCACGCCCGCGGCCAGCCACACCAGCACCGGCATGCCGTCGCCCATGACCGCGTCGGAGATGATCCCGGCCGCTGCGAATCCGGGCGCGAGCAGGATCGGCCACCAGCGCGACCCCGGCTCGGAGAACAGCGTGGCGCTCACCGCGTGGGCCCTCCGAAGAAGTAACGGTGCGCCTCGCCGCGGTGCACGATCACCGAGGCGCCGATCGCCAGGACCGCCTGCAGGATGGCGCAGACCTCCAGGACGATCGATCCGCCGTCGCCGAAACCCAGCAGCCCCTCGAACCCGAGCACCGTCACGACCGCCGTGAAGCCCAGCAGTACGGCCCGGGCCCACGATTTGCCCCGCAGCATGCGGTGGGCGAAGAACCACGTCAACCCGATCACCACCGCACCGAGCACACCGATCACACCCAGCGACAGGTGGAAGCTGGAGACGACGTCGGCATGGGTGACCGGCCGGCCGCCCACACCGTCCGAGAACCGCTCGAGCATCTGATCGACGATCTCGTCCTGCAGCGACGACATCGCGAGGATGACGCCGACCGTCGTGCCGACGCCGAGGACGGCCACCGCGCACCAGAGCTCATAGGCGATGCGGACCGGCGCCGGCGGCTCCGGGCGCACACCGTGCTGCGGCGCCCCGCCGGGCGGCATCGGCCCCGGGTCCTGTCCGTTCACCATCACGCGCGGGTCACCACCGGTTCACTGCAGCATCGCGGCCGCCTCGGCCGCCCAGTAGGTCAGCACGATGTCGGCGCCGGCGCGCCGGATGGAGGTGAGCGATTCGAGGATCATCTTCTCGCGCTCGATCCAGCCGTTCTCGGCGGCGGCGCTGATCATCGCGTACTCGCCGGACACCTGGTACGCGGCGACGGGCACTGTGGAGCTCTCGGCGAGCCTGCGCAGCACGTCCAGGTAGAGCATCGCGGGCTTGACCATGACCATGTCGGCGCCCTCGCCCAGGTCCAGCTCCGCCTCGCGCAGGGACTCACGGCCGTTCGCCGGGTCCTGCTGATAGGTTTTGCGGTCACCGACCAGGGTCGAGCCGACCGCCTCGCGGAACGGCCCGTACAGCGCCGAGGCGTACTTGGCGGTGTACGCCAGGATGGAGGTGTGGCGGAAGTTGGCCGCGTCCAGTGCGGAGCGGATGGCCCCCACCTGGCCGTCCATCATGCCGCTGGGGCCCACCACGTGTGCGCCGGCCTCCGCCTGCGCCAGCGCCATGTCCACGTAGCGCTGCACCGTCAGGTCGTTGTCGATGCGCTCGCGCCCGTTCGCGTCGCGGCTGAGCACACCGCAGTGCCCGTGATCGGTGAACTCGTCCAGGCAGGTGTCGGCCATGATGACGGTGTCGTCGCCGAACTCTCCGCGCAGCGCCGCGAGGGCGCGGTTGAGGACACCGTCCGGGTCGTCCGCGCCGGTGCCGGTGGCGTCACGGTGCTCCGGCACGCCGAATATCATCAACCCGCCCACGCCCGCGTCGACGGCCTCGTGCGCCGCCCGCAGCAGGGTGTCCTGCGTGTGCTGGACGACGCCGGGCAGCGAGCTGATGGGGCGCGGATCGTAGAGCCCTTCGGCCACGAACATCGGCAGCACCAGGTTGCGCGGCTGCACGGCGGTCTCCGCCACGAGGCGGCGCATCGCCGGGGTGGTGCGCAGGCGCCGGGGACGATGGTCTGGGTACACGCTCTCCTCCTTCGGACCCCGCCTGCACGGGGCTGCACCGCGGACGATACCCCGCCGCGCCGGGGCGTCGGGCGGGGTGGGAGCCGGCCGGGTCAGCGGCGGCGCGACTTCTTCCGCGGCGGCGGCAGCGCGCCCTCGGCGCGCAGCCGCGCGGCGTGCTCGGCCAGGGCCTCGACCAGCGGGACGACCTGGGCGACCTCGGGCTGCACGTCCACGCGCAGGCCGAACTCGCGGGCGGTCTCCGCCGTCTTCGGCCCGATGCACGCGACGATGGTGCGTGCGTGCGGCTTGCCGGCGATGCCCACCAGGTTGCGCACCGTCGACGAGGAGGTGAAGCACACCGCGTCGAACCCGCCGGTCTTGATCATCTCGCGGGTCTCCGCGGGAGGCGGCGAGGCGCGCACCGTCCGGTAGGCGGTGACGTCGTCGATCTCCCAGCCGCGCTCGCGCAGCCCCTCGGCGATGGTCTCGGTGGCGATGTCGGCGCGCGGCAGAAGCACACGGTTGACCGGGTCGAGCACCTCGTCGAACGGCGGGAATTCGGCCAGCAGCCCCTCACTGGTCTGCTCGGTGGCCGGGGGGATCATCTCCGGCTCGACGCCGAAGGCGCGCACGCGGTCCGCGGTGGCCTGCCCGACGCACGCGATCTTCACGCCGGAGAACGCGCGCGCGTCGAGACCGAACTCCTGGAACTTCTCCCACACGGCCTTGACCGCGTTGGTGGAGGTGAACACCACCCACTGGAAGCGGCCGTCCACGAGCCCTTTGACCGCGCGCTCCATCTGCGCGGGGCTGCGCGGCGGCTCCACCGAGATGGTGGGCACCTCCTTGGGGATGGCGCCGTGGGTGACCAGCCGGTCGCTCATCGAGGCGGCCTGCGCCTTGGTGCGCGGCACCAGCACCGTCCACCCGTACAGCGCGCGGGACTCCCACCAGGACATCTTGTGCCGCTGGCCGACGACCTTGCCGATCGTCACCACCAGCGGGCCGACGATCTCCGAGCCCGCCTCATCGAGGGTGCCCAGGGTGGCCTCCACCGTGCGCTGACGGCGCGTGGTGCCATTGACGGTGATCGCGGCCGGAGTCGAAGCGGACATGCCCTGCTCGATGAGCGCGCCCGCCGTCTCGGCCAACCGGCCCGACGTGGCGTGCAGCACCAGCGGGGCGGGGGCCGCGGCCAGCGCCGCCCAGTCCACCTCACCGCGCACATCGAACTCGGTGCGCGCCGAGCCGACGGGGATGCCGGCGTAGGCGGGGACGGCGGCGCCCGCAGGCACGCCCGGAACGAGCTCGAAGTGCACCTGGGTGCGGGCGATCGCCGTGATCTCCGCGATCACCGAATCGGTGGTCATCGGGTCGCCGGAGACGAGGCGCACCACGTCGTGCCCGTGCTTGGCCTCCGCCACGAGCGCCTTGGCCACGTCGGCGGGATCACCCAGCGCCGGGCGCACGTCGGGCCCGCCCTCGCCGGTCTCCTCGTCCACCTCGAGGGCGGCGCCGATGCAGGCGACGACCGCCTCGTCGACGTCCGCATCGGTGTAGGCGACGGTGGCGGCCGCGAGCACCTCGCGGGCCCGCACGGTCAGCAGGGCCGGGTCACTCGGACCGGCCCCTACGATCAGAATCCGTCCGGGGGTGGTCTTACGTGCGCGGCTCATCGTTCTATCTCCAGTGTGAGTGCGTGGGTCGGTACGTGGTCTGGTGCGGCGCCGGGCGCCCCTGCCGGGCGCCCTGGCCAGGTGGGCCCGCGCGTGAAGCCTGTTCTCATCGGGGCGCCTCCCCCTGTCCGGCGGGCGCCGCACGCGGGCCGTCCTGCCCGCCGATGAGGTCCGCCGCACCCGCCTCCAGCAACTCCTCGGCCACGGCGCGGCCCAGCTCCGCTGCGCGTCCGACGGGACCGACCCGCGACGCGCGCAGCACCGTTCCGCCGTCCTCCGCGGCGGCCGCGGCGCGCACCGACAGCTCCAGCATCACGGCACCGTCGTCGTCGAGCGATTCGACGACGTCGGCGAGCGCGCCGACGGGCGCGGTGCAGCCCGCCTCCAGCGTCGCAAGCACGGCGCGTTCCGCGGTGACCGCCGCGCGCGCATCCGGGTCGTCGAGGCGGGCCACCAGGTCCACCAGGCCGGTGTCGGCACTGCGGCACTCCACTGCCAGGGCGCCCTGAGCGGGGGCCGGCAGCATCTGCAGCGGGTCGAGGGTCTCGGTGATCAGCCCGGTGCGTCCGGTGCGGTCCAGGCCCGCGCGCGCCAGGATCACCGCGTCCAGCCCGCCGTCGTCGACGCGGCCCAGACGGCGCTCGAGGTTGCCCCGCAGCGGCTGCACGTCCAGGCCCAGACCCAGCGCCCGCAGCTGGGCGACGCGCCGCGGGGCGGAGGTCCCCACCCGCGATCCGGACGGCAGCTCGCCGAGCGTCAGGCCGTCACGGGCCACCAGCGCGTCACGGGCGTCGGCCCGCGACGGCACGGCGGCGATGGTCAGCCCCGGCTCGGGCGCCGTGGGAAGATCCTTGAACGAGTGCACGGCGATATCGACGCGGTCGTCGCGGATCGCCTCGCGCAACTCGGCGGTGAACACGCCGACGCCGATCTTCTCCACCGGCGACATGGACTTGTCCCCGGAGGTGCTGATGACCACGAGTTCGGCGCGGTGTCCCGCCGCGATGAGCGCGTCGCGCACCGTCCCCGCCTGCGTACGGGCCAGCACGCTGCCACGCGTGCCCACACGGACGGGGTCCGGGATTCCGGAAGTCTGCGGGCTCACAGGGAACCCTCCTCCGCGGCGGCCAGGCTCTGGTCGGCCGGCTCCATTTCGATGGCCGTCTCCGCGGTGCGGGCGACAGCGGCCGTCACCCCGGGCGCCAGCTCGAACAGCTCACGCAGCGCTTCCGCGTAGGAGCCGCCCCCGGGGGCGGCCGCGAGCTGTTTGACGCGCACGGTCGGCGCGTGCAGCAGCTTGTCCACCACGCGGTGCACGGTGCGCTCCACCTCGGTGCGTTCGGACTCGGTGAGGTCGGGCGCCTTCGACTCCAGCCGCATCAGCTCGCCCTGGACGACCTCCGCCGCGCGCCGGCGCAGCGCCGTCACCGTGGGCGCCACCTCCGAGGCCCGCTGCTGCTCCAGGTATGAAGCCAGTTCCTCTGCGACCAGCCCGCGGGCCGCGTCCGCGTCGGCCTGCGCGGCGCCGGCGCCGGGATCGCGGCGCAGCGTCTCGATGTCCATCAGATCGACGCCGGGCAGTCCTGCGACCGCCGGGTCGACGTCCCGCGGAAGGCCGAGGTCGCAGATCACCAGCGGCGTGCCGGCGGTCCGGCGCGCCAGCGCGGTGTGCGCATCGGCCACGGTCAGCACCGCGCCGACCGAGCCCGTGCAGGTGACCACCACATCCGCCGAGCGCAGCGCGGACGCCAGCCCGGACAGGTCCGCCGCCCGCGCGGACGCACCGCCCTCCGCGGCGGTCTCGGCCAGGCGTGCCGCGCGCTCCGCCGTGCGGTTGACCACGGTGACCTCGCCGATTCCCGCGCGCACCAGGTTGGCCACGGCCAGTCCGCCCATCGCCCCGGCGCCCAGGACCACGGCGTTGCGCTCGGCCAGCCCGTCCAGGGAGCGCGGACCGCCGAGCAGCGCCGACGCGCGCTCGAGCGCGACCGACACCACCGAGGCCCCGGCCGAATCGATGCCGGTCTCGCTGTGCACCCGCTTGCCCACGCGCAGCGCCTGCTGGGCGAGCTCGTGGACGGCCCGGCCCGCCACCTGCTGGGAATCCGACGCCGCGTAGGCACTGCGGATCTGCCCGAGGATCTGCTGCTCGCCCACGACCATCGAATCGAGGCCGGCCGCGACGGTGAACAGGTGCTCGACCGCGGACTCGCTGTAGCGGACGTACAGGTGCGAGGACAGCTCCTGCACGCTCAACCCGGCGTGCTCGGCGAACAACTCGCTGACCTGGGTGAGCCCCCCGTGGAAGGCGTCCACCACCGCATAGATCTCGATACGGTTGCAGGTGGAGACGACCATCGCCTCCGAGACGTGCGAACGCCGCACCAACGCGTCCAACAGCTTGGGCCGGTCCGCATCCGCCACCGCGGCGAGTTCCAGTGTGGACACGGGGGCGCTGCGGTGGGACATGCCGACGAGAAGGATGCTCACAGCGCCACCCCCGACGACATGCACGCGGACCGGCCGTCCCCGCGCGGGGCCGCGGACGGCCGTGTGCCACTATTGACGATGTGACGCGGCACCGGAGCGCCGTCGCGGCCGGTCGGTGCTGATCCGGCGGACCCTGCCTGCTCGGATGCCGACCCACCGATTGCCGAGTGGACGAACACTGGGCGTCGATCTGTCACGTCGCGGGCTCCCTCGTGCAGCCGAAGTGAATGAGCGCCCGGGAGGAGCGCGGCCGCTCGCCGGCCGGCTGCTGCGCGCGGCACACATCCGCAGCGCAACCGCGGCGGGCCTCACGCGGCACCGCCGTCCACGTGCGCAGGCACGCCGACGGCACTGCCCGGACACAGCTGCGTCCACGCAGCTCTGACACAGCACCCCGGTGCTTGGTTCACCCCACGGTAACCGTTCCGCACCCCCCGCACAAAGTTGACGCGGGGCCCCTTTACACGCTACAGATCGCCCGCCCGCACCCGGGCCCGTCACGGCACCGCGGCACCGGGTGCCTACGATGCGCCGCCCCGCACGCACTGCCGACGGCGCCGGCCGCCTGCCCGTTCAGCGCGCGAGATCGGCGCGCATCCGCTCCTCGTCGACTTCCCAGTAGCTGTGCTCGCGCCCGTCCAGAAGCACCACCGGCAGCCTGTCACCGAACTCCGCACGCAGCTCCGGCCGGTCGGCGGCAGCCGCGTCCACGTCGACCGTGGCCGGGGTGATGCCGAACCCGCTGCACACCAGCACAAGTCGCTCCCATGCCGCCTCGCACCCACCGCAGCCGTCGCGAGTGAGCAGCGTGACCTCATGCGCGCCGGACGGCGTCCTGTCCGCATCCATCGGTACCGCGTCCCTTCATTCGTCCGCCCCGCCCTTCCGGAGCATCGGTACCCCCAGTCAAGCATCCCCCGCCCCGTCGCGGACCCGTCGCCGGCACCGACCCGTCCGGCACCGACCCGTGCGGCTCGGACCGGTCAGGCGCGGACGGAGTCGCGGTGGTGCCCCGGCGTCACCGGCAGGTCCGCCGATGCCGCGCCCCGCTCAGCCGTGGGAGACCCTTCTCACACGGACGGCCGCGATGACGCGGACGACCGGACCGCGCGAGGCGGGGAGCACCCGCCTCCGGCCCGGATGCCCGCGGCCCCGCGCGCCGTCCACGGGCAGCGAGCCGCGGAGACTCCCCGGCAGCGCGACGGTTAGTGTTGTGGTGACCGCGGAAGGCGGCGGTCGCACGGGCGGCCGGGCGGACCCGCGTGCAACAGCCATCCCGTGTGCAGTCACCAGGACGCAGGCCAATCAGGAGGATGCGGTGCCAGATGACCGGGGGCAGCCGGACCCGCAGGAATCGTCGGTGCGCAGCCGCCTGTCCCGCCTGAGCGCCCGCAATCCGCTGGGCCCCAGCCTGGGCGAGCTGCTGCAGAACCTCGCCGGCGAGGCCAGCGCCGACGCCGCCCACGCCCAATTGGAGGCGGAGGCCGAGGCCGCCGAGGAGGCTCCCCGCGCGCCCGTCCCCCGCGATCTGACGGCGGCCGCGTTCTTCGACGTGGACAACACCATGGTCCAGGGCGCCTCGATCATCCACTTCGCCCGCGGCCTGGCCGCGCGCCACTACATCGAGCTGTCGGACATGGCGCAGTTCGGCTGGCAGCAGCTCAAGTTCCGGGTGACCGGCAAGGAGAACAGCGACGATGTCGCCAGCGGCAAGGAGAAGGCGCTCTCGTTCATCGCCGGCCGTGAGACGGCCGAGTTCACGCGGCTGGGTGAGGAGATCTACGACGAGATCCTGGCCGACAAGGTGTGGGCGGGCACCCTGGCGCTGGCCCGGCGCCACCTCGAGGCGGGACAGCAGGTGTGGCTGGTCACGGCCACACCCCAGGATCTGGCCCAGGTGATCGCCAAACGGCTCGGGCTCACCGGCGCTCTGGGGACCGTGGTCGAAAGCGAGGACGGAAGGTTCACCGGCCGCCTGGTGGGCGATATCCTGCACGGCCTGGGCAAGGCGCACGCCGTGCGCGCGCTGGCGGTGCGCGAGGGGCTGGACCTCAAACGCTGCACCGCCTACTCGGACAGCCACAACGACGTGCCGATGCTCACCGCGGTGGGCACGGCCGTCGCCGTCAACCCCGACGCCGACCTGCGCGAGCTGGCCCGTAACCGGGGCTGGGAGATCCACGACTTCCGCACCGGGCGCAAGGCCGCCAAGATCGGCGTGCCGACGGCGCTGGCGCTCGGCGCGATCGGCGGCGCCGCGGCCACGGTCCTGGGCCGCCGCGAGCAATCGGCCTGAGAGGACGTCCCGGAGCGCCGGTCAGCCGAAGAAGACGTTCCGCCGCGTGGCCAGCAGCCGGTAAAGGGTCTGCTGGATCCGCTCGCGCACCTGATCGGTGAGGTCGAACGTGACCATAGGGTCGTCCGCCGCCTGCTCGTCATAGCCGTCGGTGATGATCGGCTCGCCGAACTCGATATGCCACTTGGACGGCAGCGGGATCGCCCCCAGCGGCCCCAGCAGCGGAAACAGGGGCGTGATCGGGAAGTACGGCAGCCCCAGCAGACGCGCGAGCGGCTTGATGTCCGCGATCTTGGGGTAGATTTCCTCGGACCCGACGATCGACACCGGCACGATGGGCGCGCCCGTGCGCAGGGCGGAGGTGACGAATCCGCCGCGCCCGAAGCGCTGGAGCTTGTAGCGGTCCGCGAACGGCTTGCCGACGCCCTTGAACCCCTCCGGGAACACCGTCACCAGGGCGTCGTCGCGCAGCAGGCCCTCCGCATCCGGGTGGCATGCCAGCGTGTGTCCGGCCTTGCGTGAGAACGAGCCCAGCACGGGCGTCTGGAAAACCAGGTCCGCGGCGAGCATGCGCGTGGGGCGGTGGAGCGGGTGGTGGTCGTGCACCGCCACCGACAGCATCAGCCCGTCGACGGGGACCGTCCCCGCGTGGTTGGCCACCAGCAGTGCCGCACCGTCCGCCGGCAGGTTCTCCACGCCGGAGACCTCCACCCGGAACCACTTCTCGAACAGCGGCCGCAACGCGGGCAGGATCACCGCCGAATTGAAGTGCGGGTCGAAGCCGAAATCGTCCACCTCGTAGTCGCCGGTCAGCCGACGGCGCAGGAATCCGAGGGCGTCCACAGCGTGCTCGGCGACCACCGAATGCTCCGCCGCGGCGAGCCCGGACCGCACACTGCCGCCGCCCAGGTGGTGCACCACACCGGGATGCGCCTCACCCGGCGCTCCGTCCCCGGCCCGACCGGTCATCGACGCGCCCGGGGCGTCCGCGCCGCGCCCCTCACCGCGCAGCGGGATCACCTTGGCCACCGCCGATTCGTCCACACCCGACTCCCCTCATCATCGTGCCCTGCCGCCCGACAGGGCACGCACCCGCTCCTGTGCGCCGACCCCGCGCACGTCGTCCGCCGCCCGCACGACGGCCACCCCACGCGTATCGTTCACCCCACGCGTGCTGTGCGTACCGTGCGCGCTGATCACGCTCCCACACTGCGGCCGCTCACCGCTGTGCGGAACACCACACTCCCACCGGTGCGCCCTGCGCCGACGGCGCCCCGGGCTCCGGGCCCCGGTCGGTCGATCCTCACACCGGCAGCCGGCGGGCCAGCCCCGCCAGCCGCTCCTCCCACCCGCGCACCGCGCGCGGATGGATCACCGGGTTCAACGATCTGCCCCGGACGAAGTCGTCGAACGCGTCCACTGTGGTCCACCGCGGCTCGAACCCGAACTCACCGCGCATCCGCGCGGTGTCGAGCACGATGCCCTGCCCCAGGAACCCCAGCTCCTCCTGCGAGTAGTCCACGACGCGCGCCGCCCGCAGCGCCGCCCCCAGCGCACCGAGCACCGGCGACGGCAGCGCGACGCCCAGCCGGCCGGCCCTCCGCGTGGCCTGGACCCCCGTCATGGCGCCCGCGCCCGCGATGTTGAACGTGCCGTGCACCGGCGCCGTCACCGCGTGCTGCAGGGCGCCGAGGGCGTCCTCCTCGTGCAGCAGCTGGATGCGCGGATCATGCCCCAGCACGCTCGGCACGAGGACGGCCTCGAAGTAGCGGGTCAGCTCGGTGTCCATCCGCACGCCGATCAGGGGGGCGAACCGCAGGATGGTCACCTCGAGGTCCGAACGGCGGCGCCCCGCCCCGCGCGCGTAGGCTTCGATCTCCACGCTGTCCTTGGAGAAGCCGTCACGCGGCGGGTTCTTCGGCGCCATCTCCTCGCTGAACCGCGCCGGGTTGCGGGGGCTGTAACCGTAGATGGCGGAGGACGACCGGACCACCAGCCGCCGCACGGTGGGCGCCTTCTGGCAGGCAGCGAACAGGTGCAGCGCACCGATGACGTTCATGTCCTTCATCAGTGTGCGTCCGCCGGACTCGCCGGGCCGGGACCGGACGTCGGTGTGGACGACGGTGTCGATCTGCGCGCCGCGGATGATCTTGCCGATCATCGGGTTGCGGATATCGGCGCGGACGAACTCCGCGCGCCCCAGCCGACGCAGCATGTTCTTGCTGGGTGAGACGCAGTCGACGGCGATGACGCGCTCGATCGTCCGGTGGGCGGCCAGCATGGCCGCAAGAGTGCCGCCGAGGAAACGGCTGGCCCCGGTCACGAGTACCGCCCTGGGCTCGTGCGGCGCGTCGGATTCGTTCATCGCATCCAGACTAGCCGCCCGCATGCGACCCCGGCCACATCGCACCCGACGGTCGACTCCCGTTACGCACCTGCGCCCCGCCGCGCGCACCACCGACGGCCCCGCGCCCGCAGCACCCGCGGGCCCGTAGCAGCCGTGGCCCGCGACGGCGACGGCCCGGCCCACCGGAGTGGGCCGGGCCGCGACGCCGTACCGCGGTGACCGTCAGAGCGCGACGGTCACCGCGCGCAGGTCACTTGCCGAGCTTGCGGCGCTGCACCCGCGTGCGACGCAGCAGCTTGCGGTGCTTCTTCTTGGACATGCGCTTGCGGCGCTTCTTGATCACAGAACCCATACCGGGAATCCTCACTGGTTGCTGTCCGGGGGCCCGCACGCGTGCGGGCCCTTCGTGCATGACTCCGACGGCCGGACCTCCCGCCGCCGCAAGGCGTGCTCCGTCTCAGACGTGCTCCGCCGCTAGTGCGTCACGACCGCCGGGGGTCCGTCCCACGGCACGACAATCCGCAATGCTACCGCCGGGCACACGCGCCCTTCGCACCGAGGTGCCGCCCCGCCTCGCCCGGGCGGCGGCGGCCGGTGCGGCGCAGAGCCGTCCGGAGTCCGGCGCTGTGCTCAGCCGACGTCGAAGTAGGACGACTGCAGGTACTCGTGCACGGCCTTCGCCGGGACACGGAACGAGCGGCCGACCCGCACCGACGGCAGTTCGCCGCTGTGCAGCAGGCGATACACGGTCATCTTGGACACGCGCATCATCGTCGCCACCTCGGCGACGGTCAGAAAATTGGTACCCGCCAGTGCCGCCGGTTCCGCGGTGTCGGGGGAGTTCTGCGCGGCTGGCTTCGCTCCCCTGGCGGGTGGTTTGTCAGATGACGCCATTGGTTCACTTCCTCCGGCACGCGTCGCGCCGCCGGCTTCCCCTCCGGCGGACCTGACACGCACGTGCTACCCCGCAGCCTAACGGTAATCGTGGTGTCACTGCGACGCGTGTGACGAATCTTCGGTGAATACGCTGCTCGTGGCGATGGTACGCATCCGCGGCACCGTCCCGCGGCCGGTTCGCAGCGGCTGCTGCCTCCCGGCGGCCAACTCCTCCCGGCGGCCAACTCCTCCCGGCGGCCTCTACTTCTCGGCGTCCTCCGCGGCACGCCCCATCGCGACCGACCGGTCGCGCACCACCGCCATCGCTTCGAAGAACGCCGAACGCAGCCCGTCCT
>CAYVJJ010000007.1:0-20464 GCA_964451655.1 uncultured Mycobacteriaceae bacterium
TCCCCAGCCCGCGGCCGATGATCTCCTTCATGATCTCGGTGGTGCCGCCGTAGATGGTCTGCACCCGCGAGTCCATGAAGGCCTTGGCCACCGGGTACTCGCGCATGTACCCGTAGCCGCCGTGCATCTGCAGGCAACGGTCGATCAGGGCCACCTGCTTTTCGGTCGTCCACCACTTGGCCATCGCGGCCTCTTCGATGGTGAGATCACCTGCGTTGAGCGCCTCGATGCAGCGGTCGACGAAGATGCGCGCGATCCTGGACTCGGTCGCCAGTTCCGCCATGACGAAGCGGGTGTTCTGGAACGACCCGATCGAGCGCCCGAACGCCTTGCGGTCCCGGCAGTACTCGATGGTGTCCTGCAGCACCTGCTCCATGGCCGCCGCCGCGACGACCGCGATGGACAGCCGCTCCTGCGGCAGGTTCTGCATGAGGTACATGAAGCCCATGCCCTCTTCGCCGAGGAGGTTGGCCGACGGCACACGGACATCGGTGAAGCTCAGCTCGGCGGTGTCCTGGGCCTTCAGTCCGATCTTGTCCAGGTTGCGGCCGCGCTCGAAGCCCGCCATGCCGCGTTCCACGCCGAACAGCGAAAAGCCCTGCGCCCCCTTGGAGGAGTCGGTCTGCGCCACCACGATCACCAGGTCCGCATTGATGCCGTTGGTGATGAACGTCTTCGCGCCGTTGAGGATCCAGTCGTCCCCGTCGCGCTTGGCGTTGGTACGGATGCCCTGCAGGTCCGACCCCGTGCCCGGCTCGGTCATGGCGATGGCCGTGATGAGCTCGCCGGAGCAGAAGCGCGGCAGCCACCGCTCCTTCTGCTCCTCGGTGCACAGATTCATCAGATACGGCTGGATGACGTCGTTGTGCAGCATGAAGCCGAGCCCGCTGTACCCGCCGCGGACCGATTCCTCGGTGATGATCGAGTTGTAGCGGAAATCCTGCACGCCCCCGCCGCCGTACTTCTCGTCCACCGCGGTACCGAGGAAGCCGAGCTTGCCGGCCTCCACCCACACGTCGCGGTCGACGATGTTGTCGGCCTCCCACCGATCGTGGAAGGGGGCCACGTGCTCAGCGAGGAATCCGCGGTAGGAGTCCCGGAAGAGCGTGTGGTCCTCGTCGAACAGGGTGCGTTCCATACAGTCGGGCCTTCCTGTGTGGCGGCGGGGCGCGCAGCGTGACGCCCCCGTACATGCCGGCGGACGCCGTGCCGGAGGACGGTGATCCCCACCGTATGCTCGGTGCGCGGCGGCGGTAAGGACCGAAACGATCAGGGATCGTGACCGAGGCGGAGGGAGGCCGGCGTGGCCGTGCGGATGGTGCCGGTGAGCTTCGTCCGGCGCGCGCTCGACGCCTCCGACCGCCGTGGCACCGACCTGCGCCCCGCCCTCGTCACCGCGGGCATCACCGCGCACGAGCTGGGCGACACCGACACCCGGCTCACCATCGAGCAGGTCTCGCAGTTCATCCGCGGGGCCGCGGCGATCACCGACGACGAGCTGCTGGGGCTGGGGCTGGCGCCGGTGCCGCGCGGCACGTTCGCACTGCTGACGCACGCGATCATCCACTGCCCCGATCTCGACGCGACCCTGCGCCGGTGCGCGGGATTCCTGCCCGCTCTGCCCTCGTCGGCGCCCGTCCGGATCGACTTCGACGAGCCGGGGGTGCGCATCTGGTTCGACACCTCGATGCTGCCCGCCGCCGGCTCGGACGCCGCCGAGGACGCCGCCGTGGTCGCGGACTTCGGTCTGCTGCTGTTCCACCGGTTCGCCGCCTGGTTGACCGGTCGGCGCCTGGAGCCGGTCTCCGTCCGGCTCCCCTACACCGATCCGGCTCCCGTCGACATCGTCGCCTACCACCACATCTTCGGCATCCCGGTGACCTTCGGCAGCCGGTACCCGGCGCTGGAGTTCTCCGCCGCCGACCTGCGCAGCCCGGTGGTCCAGACCGAGGAGACGCTGAGCGGGTTCCTGCGCGATTCGCCGGGCACGCTCCTGGCCCGGCGCGACTACGACAGCGGCCTCGCGGCGCGGGCCCGGCGGATCGTCGAACTCGGCATCCGCGGCTCCCAGCCCAGCGCCGCCGACGTGGCCACCGCGCTGGCGGTGAGCGAACCGCAGCTGCGGCGGATGCTGCGGCAGGAGGGCACCTCGCTGGGCCGGCTGCGCGAATCGGTGCTCCAGGAGTACGCGGTGGCCGCCCTGGAGGCCGGCGACCCGGTCGAGTCGGTGTCCGCGCGTCTCGGCTTCTCCGAACCGAGTGCATTCCGGCGGGCGTTCAAGCGCTGGACGGGCAGGACACCCGGCGAATTCCGGTGACCCCCTCCAGCCGGCCGGGCGATGAATTCCGCGGACCCGCCCGGTCGGCACTACCGATGCCCGCAGCCACCCGAGTCAGGAGCCGGCCATGACGGACGCGCACCCCTACTTCCCTCCCGAGCCGCGCGCCGGGGTGACCGTCGTCGACGGCCCCGGCATTCCGCTGGCCGTGGTGGAGGTCCACGACTATCCGATGACGCGCATGCCTGAGCTGATGGACGGCGTCTTCTCGCGCCTGTTCCCCGCACTCGCCGCCGCCGGCACCGCGCCGGCCGGCCCCGCACTCGCGATGCACACCCGCGTCCCCACCGGCACCGTCGACATGGGTGTCGGTGTGCCGGTGACGACGCCGCTGCGTGTGCCCGTCGAGCTCGGGGGCGGGTACACGGCCGTCGCCTCCTCGATCCCCGCGGGTCCGGTGGCCGCCACCAGCCACCTGGGCCCCTACGATGGGCTGGGCGCAGCCTGGGCCCGGTTCATCGAGGACGTCGCGGCCGCCGGTCACACGCCGACCACCCGCTTCTTCGAGGTGTACGTGACCGAGCCGGGCCCGGACGCCGACCCCGCCTCGATGCGCACCGACCTGGCCGTGTTCCTGGAATGACCCGGGGCCGCCGGTACGGGCGGACTCCTTCAGACCACGCCGGCCCCAAAGACCAACCCGGCCCCAAAGACCGCCCCGGCCCCTCAGGCCATCCCCGACGGCCGCCCGCGCACGCCGGGCTCCTGCGCGGGCATGCTGTTGGGCGGCACCGGGTACGACGCGCCCATGTTCACGAACCCCAGGCCCATGCTGCCGCCGCACTGCAGCACCGCGGGCCCCACCCGGCTGTAGCCGTCGAACATGGGCGGCACGGTGGGGTCGACGCGCCCCGCGAAATTGAACGCCGAGGTCATGTCCCCGCAGGTGGCCCTCCGCCACGGCGTCAGATTGGGCACGTCGACCCCGAAGCGCCGTTCGATCAGCCGCAGTTGCGAGGTGTGGTCGAACACCTCCGAGGACACCAGGCCGCCCCGGCTGTACGGGGAGATCACCAGGCCCGGCACGCGGAACCCGAGCCCGACCGGCCCCGCGATGCCCTCGGAATCGTCGACCGTGCCCAGCGGCGCCGTGAGGTACTCGCCCGGGGTGCCCGGAGGCGGTGTCGGCGGGGCGACGTGGTCGAAGAATCCGCCGTTCTCGTCGTAGCTCACGATCAGCGCCGTCTTCTCCCACACCGCCGGGTTGGCGGTGAGGATGTCGAGCGCCATCAGCAGGCCGGTAGCCCCGAGCGCGGGCGGCAGCGCCGGGTGCTCGCAGTCCAGCAGCCGCGGGATGAGCCACGAGACCGACGGCAGCCGGTCGTTCTCGACGTCCTCGCGGAACCCGTCCGGATAGGTCGGCGTCATCCCCTTGCGGGCCAGCGCCGAGTCCGGGTCCGCCGCCTGCCGGAAGCACCCCATCATCCCGTCGAGGATCACCGACGACACGGGCCCGAGATCCTTGTTGTTGTAGATCTTCCAGCTGACGCCCGCCTCTTCGAGGTTCTCCGGCATGGTGCGCCACGAGTACACGAACTTGGGGATCAGGTACGGCGTCTGCACCAGCGGGCCGCCGTGCGCACCCTCCGGATCGATAGTCCCGCTCATCCAGTACAGCCGGTTGGGATCGGTGGGCCCCATGACCGAGCAGTAGTAGTTGTCGCAGACGGTGAACGCGTCCGCCAGGTCGTAGTGCACCGGAAGATCGTCGCGGGTGTAGTAGCCCATGGTGGCCGGGCCGTTGACCGGCCCCTCCGCGGCGATGTGCTCGGGGATCCACCGGTCCATGGCGCCGCCGTTCCAGGCGCGGTGCTGCGGGCCCCAGCTGTGGGTGGGGTCGTTGATGCACTCGCCGTCCAGCGCCGGGCCCCGGTTGGTGTCGAGCCGGAACGGGGTGACGTAGCCGTCGGGTGTGGGGCCGGTGCCCGGCTGGTAGCCGTACTGCTTCCACACCGGCGACGGGTCGTCGAATCCGCGCACGCCCGAGAGCGTGCCGAAGTAGTGGTCGAACGAGCGGTTCTCGTTCATCAGCAGCACGATGTGCTCGATGTCGTCCAGCGACCCCATGCCCGCCGGGTCCGCGGCGTAGGCGCGCTCGATGACCGGGCCCGCCCATGACGCCAGCACGGCCATCCCACCGGCCGCGGTGACCTTGGAGAGGAACTCGCGTCGGGACATTCCGGCGAACGGACCGTGCGGCATGAGCGGCTCCTGAGTCGGGCGGTGCGCCTGATCTGCAGCGCGTCGCGTAGATGCCCGCAGTATCCTCGCCCGGTGTCCGCGCCGCGCCGTGTTCAACGAATTGGCGGCGCAGGACCGCCGCATCCGGGCCGCCGACGGGCGGGACGGCTTCGTCGCCACCGATCGCCTCCTCATTCCGCCCCCACTGCAACCGACGTCGCACACACGCTGGACAGGGGCTCAGACCCGCAGCCTGGGATGCCGCCTCAGCCGCGCCGCGGCAGCAGCGCCGCGATGCTGCCGGACCGCGCCGCGCCCCACCACAGCCCCGCGCCGTAGCCGGCGTCGTCGAGCCGTTTGAACAGCACGTAGCGGGCGGGGTCCAGCCGCGGCCGGCGCCACCGCCCGATACCGCCGCGCAGATCACGGACGTACCAGTCGACCAGTCCCTCTGCGATGGCGGTCGCCGCCGCCACCCGCCGCGCGCGCCGCGACACGAGTGCCGCGGCCAGCGCGAGCGGCCAGTAGTGCCGGCACACGCCCAGTGCCAGCTGCCAGAGCGCGGACCCGTATCCCGACGCCAGCAGCCGCGCCGCGGCGCGTCGGGGGGCGCGCACGCCCTCGAGCGTCCGCGAGATCCGCACTCCCGCGCCCGCCGCGATGACCACCGAGGCCCCGGCCCCCGCACGTGTACCGGTGAACGCGGCGGCCCCGGCCGCGGCCGACCACGGCGCCAGGACCAGCGGCGCAACCTGCCCCGGATGACGCCGCGCCAACGGCGCCGCGCCCTGCCCGTAGAACGCCTTGCGGCCCAGCCATCCCCGCAGGCTGGTGCGGTGCTCGTGCGCCACGACCGCCGCCGGCTCGTACCGCAGCCGCCACCCGTCCCCGTGCAGGCGCCAGCACAGGTCCACGTCCTCGGCGACGTGCATGCGCTCGTCGAATCCGTCGCCGATCGCCGCACGCCGCACCACGATCGCCGCGCTCGGCACGTAGGAGACGGGCGTTCCCGGCACCACAGGACCGGGCACGGGACCGAGGTCCAGCGACGAGCGCACCTCCTCGTACCGCGCGAGCCCTGCGGCGAGGACTCCGGTGCCGCGCCCGGGGCCGGCCTCGAGAGCCGCGATGCGCGGCGCCGCCAGAGCGACCGCCGGGTCCGCGAAGTGGGCAGCAAGCACGTCCAGCCAGCCCTCACGGGGCACGGTGTCGGAGTCGAGGAAGGCCACCAGCTCCGTCCGTGCCTCGGCCAGACCCCGGTTGCGGGCCGCCGCCGGACCGCGCGGCTTCCGGTGCCGGATCACCCGGGCCCCGGGGGCCCGCACCTGCTGCGGGGACCCGTCATCGACGACGATCACGTCCGCGCCCTCCAGTGCACGCAGAAGCCTGTCGATACCGGACTGGTTGTCGTGCACCGGGATCACGACGGTCACCCGGGACGTGGAACCGTCCACGGGTGCGAGGGCGGGGTGGGCGATTCCGGTGTCGAGCAACCGGCGCGCCAGAGCCCCGGTGACCGCGTCGGACACCGTCAACCCGCCCGCCGCCAGCAGCTCCGCGGCGCGGGGCTTGAGCCGCAGCAGCCGGGTGGGGGAACCGCCGATGAGCGCCGTACCGCCGTCGAGGACGCGGACCGATTCCGCGATGCGGACGCGGAAGCCCGGCGGCAGCGCGTTGCTCACTCCCTCGCCCCGTCACCGGAGCCGGACCCGCCCGGCGCGCCGATCCTTCCGTGGTGGTCGGGCCGCCATGCGGACACCGCCGCTCGCAGGTCCTCGCGCAGTGCGGACACGATGCGCGCGCCCTCCGCGGCTGTCGCGCCGGCCGGATCGCCGAGCACCCCGTTCGTGCTCACCGCGGCCACCCCGCCCACACGCACGCGTGGCCACAGGTCCGCCATCGGCGCGGTGGCGCCCGGCTCCGCGTCCCGCAGACGCACCGCATCCGGGTCCAGGTGCAGCAGCATCGACGTCTCCGTACGGCCCGCGTGGGCGTCGCCCCGCGCGATGACGGGGGTCCACCACGCGGCGTCACGCCCCTCGTAGCGCAGCAGCCGCACCGCCGACGCCAGGGCCGACGCGTTGCCGCCGTGCCCGTTGACGAACAGCAGCCGCCCGGCCCACCGGCATGCGGAGCGCCCGTACTCGACCAGCGTGGCGCGCAAGGTTTCCGAGCCGATCGACACCGTGCCCCGGAACCCCTCGTGCTCACCGCTCGCCCCGTAGGCGATCGCCGGAGCGGTCACCGCGTCCAGCCCCGCCGCCAGCGCGGACGCCACACGGGTGTCCGTGTCCAGCGGCAGGTGCGGGCCGTGCTGTTCGAGCGACCCGACCGGAACGACGAGCAATTCCGCCCGGGCCTCCGGCCACGTGCTGCCCGCCAGTTCCTGAACACCGGACGCCGGCGGCGTGTCCGCGGGCCGCCCGGCGCTCACAGCGCCGCCGCCACGCGTTCACCGTCGCGGACGGCCGCGTCCGCCCGGCGCGGGGCCACCGCGTCGCCGACACGGTGCACCGCAAACGGCACCGCGGCGTCCCTCAGCTCCCGCCACAGCGCGTCGTCGCTCCTCTGCTGCCCCGCATACACCACGTGGTCGACCTCCTCCTCGTGCTCCGTCCCGGTGGGATGGTGCACCATCCGCAGCCGCACCCCGGCACCCGCCGCACGCGCCTGCGCCACCAGGGTGTCGGTCCACTGTGCGATTCCGGCGGCGTGCGCGCGGGCCAGCCACCCTTCGCGATCCAGGGTGACACCCAGGTCCTGCCCCACCACCATGCCGTCCGTGCACACTGTCACGGCGCAGCCGCGGGCCGCGAGCAGCTCGGCCACCGAGGTGGCCGGATGGAATCCGAGCCCGTCGACGACCAGCACGCGGCCCCGCGGGCGCGCGGCGCCCGCAAGCACGTCGCGCACGTCCGAATACCTCTCCGGCGGCAGCGCTCCGGACCAGTGCGGCGGGGCGGGCAGCGCGCCTGTGGCGAGCACCGCGGCATCCGGCTCCGCGTCACGCAGCATCGCCGCCGTCGCCTCGGTGCCGCACTCGATGCGCACGCCGGCGGCGCGGCACCGGCCCAGCAGGCTGCGCGTGATCTCCGCCAGGCCGGCGCGGTGCGGGGCGAGGGCCGCGAACGCGATCTGCCCGCCAGGCTGTGCCGCCCGCTCGAACACCGTGACCCTGTGCCCGCCCTCGGCCGCCACGGCGGCCGCCTGCAGCCCGGCAGGCCCCGCGCCGACCACGATCATCCGCCGGCGGACACGGTCCGCCGCCGGCGCGACGGGGAGAGCAGGTCCGGCGGCGGGAAGCACAGGTCCGGCGGCAAGGTGCGTCCCGGCCGGGGGCGCCTCCCCTGACCGCCGGAAAACCCCGTCCGTCGCCGGCTCCCGCCCGGCTCGCGGATTCTGCAGGCACCGTATGGGCCGGTTGAACCCCACCCGCCCGATGCACTCCTGGTTGCATCCCGAGCACACCGTCGCAGGGTCCGCGCCGCGCACCACCGCGTTCGCGAAGTCCGGATCGGCGATCTGCCCGCGCACCACCCCCACCAAGTCGCAGTGCCCCTCCGACAGCGCCGCCTCCGCCTCGGACGCGCGGGTGAAACGCCCGACCCCCACCACCGGCAGCCGCACTGCGTCGCGCAGTGCCGCCGGGATATGCAGGGCGTAGCCGGCGCCGGTGGCCATCGACGCCTCGATCAGGTGCAGGGTGCTCGTCGCGACGCCCATCGACGTGCCGATGTAGTCGACGGCGCCGGTGGCCTCGACCATGCGGGCCACCGCCACCGCCTCCGCCAGGGTGATGCCGCCGGGCACCCTCTCCTCCCCCGCCAGCCGCACCCCCAGGATCGGCGCGGGCCCGAGCGCGGCGCGCACCGCGTCGACGGTTTCGATCAGGAAGCGTGCGCGCCCGGCCAGGCCGCCGCCGTAGGCGTCGGACCGCGGGTTGGTGCCCGGCGCGAGGAACTGCCGGATGAGCGAGGCCTGCGAGCATTGCAGCTCGACCCCGTCGTAGCCGCCGTCGCGGCACCGGCGCGCCGTCGCCGCGAAACCCATGATCACCTCGGCGATCCCGTCCTCATCCAGCGGCTCCGGAACCTCCTTGAACATCGGATCCCACACCGCGCCCGGCGCACGGAGCCTCCCGCGGGTGTACACCGACGAGCCCTGGGCGCCGTTGTGGTTCAGTTGCGCGAGGATCACGGCGCCGTGCGCGTGCGCCGCCTCCGTGACCCGCCTGTGCCCGTTCAGCGCCGCGGGGTCGTATCCGCGGATCAGCTTCTCGTACGGCCTGTCCGAGGCGTGCACGGTGTGCTCCTCGGTGACGATGAGTCCGGCGCCGCCCCTCGCGCGTGCACCGTAGTAGGCCGCGTGATCGGCGGTCGGCAGCCCGTCGACGGCCAGGTCGGTCAGGTGCGCGCAGAACACGACGCGATTGCGCAACCGGCGGCCCCGCAGCGTCAGGGGTTCCGACAGCGTCGGCCGCACCACGGCACTCACCGCTTCGAACCTGTCATCGCCGCTGCACACCTGCCGTCACCGCCTCGAAATCAGTCGTCCCGGGACGGAATCGGCCGTCGCCGTGCCGCAGACCGATCCCGGCGGACCCGCCGATTCCGCCCCACCGCGCCCGGCCTGCGGCTACGGTGACGCGGACGATGCGCCGTCCGGCACGTCGACCGTCCCAGGAGGGTCCCGCATGGCCACCGCCACCCGTCTTCTGACATCCACCGCCGCGGCCGGATCCGCGCTCGCCATCGCGTTCACCGTGGGCGCCGGTGTCGCATCCGCGCACGATTGGACAGGCGTTGCGCAGTGCGAATCCGGCGGGGACTGGCACCTCGACACCGGAAACGGCTTCTACGGCGGCCTGCAATTCCGCATGGCGACCTGGCGCGAGTACGGAGGCGCGGGCAATCCCGCGCACGCCACGCGTGCCGAGCAGGTCCGCGTGGCCGAACGGGTGCTGGCCGCCCGGGGGCCCGGGGCGTGGCCGGCGTGCGGAGTCCACCTTAGTGACGGCACCGACCCGTCGCAGCTGCTGCCGGCCGGATCGCTCGACACCGTGGACCCCGCAGGCTCGCTCGGTTCCGGCTCGCTGGACTCGCCGGGCCCCCTCGGCGTCGCCGGCCCCGCGGGGTCGTCGGGGCTCATCGACGCGGCGGGCCGCATGATCGCTCAGGCCGAGCAGGTGCGCGGCGCGATCGCCGAGGTACGCACCGCAGTCATGATGATGCCCGGCTCGGCCGGGTAGCGCCGCCGCCGGCAGCACCGCGGGAGCCGTCATATCAGCGCCCACAGCGGCGACGGGTTCCGGTCTGCGTTCCGAGCGCCGCCCGCGCCGCCGCCTCCCCTTCGCGCACGGCTTCGAGCGCCGTGCGCGGGGCCGCGCAGTCACCCGCCCGGATCGCACCGCCGATCGCCGGCCCGGGCAGCCGCGGCGCGCAGTCGACGACCGCCGCGCACGGCACCTCCGTGCGTTCCCCGGTATGCCGATGTCCCACCACCGCGGCGCCCCCGCCCTGCCGGATGATCTCCGAGAACACGTGCCGCACCACACCCATGCGCTGCAGCCGGACGTTGGCCCCCGCGAGGTCGCCGGCCCGCGCCAACTCCGACCCCACGACGGGATCGGGGGTCACCACGCCGACGCTCCGGCCGCGGCCCGCAAGCCACTCGGCCACCGCCGCACCCGCGGGTCCGCCGATGGGATCGTGCACCAGGACCGGCCCGTCCGGCAGGCACGTGTCCGGCCCCGCCCCCGCCGCGCCCGCGGCGAGCACCGTCGCGGCCTCCGCCCACTGCGCGCACGGAAATCCGGCCGGGCGCGGTGATCCGCCCGTCGCCTGGACCACAGGAACGCCGGCCGCGAGAGCGCGACGGGCACGCGCGCCGGTCTCGGCCGCGTCGCACACGATCTCCACGGAGAGCCGGCGGCACTCGTCCTCCAGCCAGTCGGCCAGCCGTGCCAGTCCCGGACGGGCCACCGCCGCGGCGCGCAGAACTCCCCCCGGCCGGGCGGCGGTCTCGAGGACGGTGACCCGTGCGCCGGTCAGCGCAGACTGCCGTGCGGCGGCCAATCCCGCGACGCCCGCACCGAGGATCAGCACGGGCGGAACAGCACCCGCCACCGCATCCGCCGCGCCGGCCGCCCCGGCGCGGCGGCGCGCCCCCGCGGGTTCCGCCGGAGGGCGTGGCCGTACCACGCAGTCGACCACCGGATTGCGGGGATCGTCCACCATGCACGCCTGATTGCACCGCAGGCACGGGCGCGGGGCGCGGCCCGATCGCGCCGTGGCCACCAGCGCCGGGTCCGCGATGAGTGCGCGGGTCATCTCCACCAGATCGGCCGTGCCGTCATGCACATACCGGTCCGCGGCCGCGGCGTCGACGACACTGCCCTGCAGCACCACAGGTACTCCCCCGGCCGCCGTGCGGATCCTCCGGCACAGGGCGCCGTTGAACCCGGGCCGGATATCGGGGGTCGACGGCGGCGGGTGCATCCCGGGGCGGTACGCGTCCGCGGTGTAGAGACCGCCGCGCACCGGCGTGATCAGGTCCAGCCCCGTCTCCAGGCCCGCCAGGACGCGGGCCGCACCGTCGGGTGTGATCCCACCCCAGTCCACGGCCTCGTCGCAGGTCAGTCGCAGGCCCAACACGTGCTCCGGCCCCACCGCCGCACGGACGGCGGCGAGCACCTCCCGGAGCAGCCGCGCAGGATCGGAGCCGTACGCATCGGTGCGCAGATTGGTGACGCCGGAAAGGAATTGCCGCAGCAGCGACAGCGGTCCCGCGTCCACCTCGACGCCGTCGCACCCGGCCAGCACCGCCCGCCGCGCGGCCTGTGCGAAGCCGTCGACCAGCGCGCGGATGTGATCGTCTTCCATGGCCATGGGAAGTTCACGCGTGGCCGGGTCCGCCACCGGCGACGGCCCCCATAGTTCCCGCCGGTGGTAGGCGCTGCTGCCCTGCAGGCCACGATGTCCGATCCCGGCGAGCACCAGGGTCCCGTGGGGTCGGCACGCCTCGACGATGCACCGCCACCCCTCGGCGCATGCGGAGGCGAGTGGCGCGTACTCGTAGGGATGGTCGGAACCGTGCACCGATGCGGTCTCGGTGACGATGATCCCCGCGCCGCCCGCCGCGCGTTCCGCGTAGTAGGCGGCGTGCGCCGGGGACATGGCACGCCCCTCCCCCAGATTGGTCACGTGGGGGCCGAACAGCACCGCGGAGGGCGGCACGCGGCCGGCGAGGCTGGCCCGCCCCGCAAGACGGGTCCGCGCGGCCGATTCCGGCCGCGCGGATCCGCTTGCGCGCTCGTCGCCCGCGGGCGTGCGCATGCCGCCGGTCAGGCGCCCAGGGCGCGGGCGAAGTCGTCGGCGACGATGAGGTCCTCGGTGCTCAGGTCGTGCACCGAGCTGTGTCCCAGTCCCAGCACCGCGGAGTCGATCCCGCTGCGCATGATGTCGAGCACGTTCTCCACGCCCGCCTGCCCGTTCGCGGCCAGCCCCCACAGGTAGGAGCGCCCGATCATCACGGCCTTCGCCCCCAGCGCCAGCGCCTTGACCACGTCGCCGCCGCGGCGGACGCCGCCGTCCATGACGATCTCCACCTGGTCTCCCACCGCCTCGGCGATCGCCGGGAGCGCACGGACGGGCGCAGGTGTGCCGTCCAGGTTGTTGCCGCCGTGGTTGGACACGGAGATGGCGGTGACCCCGGCGTCGACGGCGCGCTTGGCGTCGTCCACGCGCATCACGCCCTTGAGCATGAAGTTCTCGCCCCACTGTTCCCGCAGCCAGGCGACGTCCTCCCAGGTGGGCAGCGGCGTGCCCATCCATTCGCCGTACGCGCCGAAGAAGGTGGGGGCGGGCTGCCCCGGCTTCTTCAGGTTGGGTGTGGTCAGGTCGGGGATCGAGCCGGACCTGGCGTACTGCAACAGCCACTTGGGGTGCAACGCCCCCTGCAGCGCGTTCTTGCGCATCGCCTCGAAGTCCATCGTCTCCGGGATCTCCGGGCTGCCCCAGTCGCGCCCCATCGAGAACGACCAGTCCAGTGTCATGATCAGGCCCTTCGCGCCGGCGGCGCGGGCCCGCTCCATGCGCTCGACCAGGGTGTCCCGGTCGCCCACCCAGTACATCTGGAAGAACGTCTGCGGGTTGGCGGCGGCGACCTCCTCGATGGACTTGCTGGCGAACGAGCTCAGCCCCATCGCCACCCCGCGGTTGGCGGCGCCGCGTGCGACTGCCACCTCACCGTCGGGGTGCACCGCCTGCACGCCGGTGGGCGAGATCATCACGGGCATCGACAGCGGCTGCCCCATGACCTCGGTGGACAGTTCGCGCTGGTCCTTCAGCCCGGCGACGTGCGGGGCGAAGCCGAGCTCGCTGAAGGCCGCGACGTTGTCAGTGGTGGTCAGGCCCTTCTCGGAGCCGGCGACCAGCGCCATGTAGACGGGGCGGGGCAGGCGCTTCTTGGCGCGGCGCTGCGCCTCGGCGACGGTCTCGAACCAGGGGTTTGCCATGTGCTGCTGCTACTTTCTCGTCCCTGCCGGCGTGCGGCGGTGTCCGGTGCGGATCGGGTGGGTTGTCGGCCGGCGGCCCCGGGCTCGCGGGGGCCGTGCGGCATCAGCGCATCTGCTCGGGCAGATCCGCCAGCGGGTTCTCGTCGCAGGCGCGCGACGGCGGGCGGGTGACCAGGGTGAGCGGGATCGGCGTGCCTGGCCCGCCGCCGCGCTTGCGGCCGCGATGCGACTGGTCGACGCTCGGCTTCGGCAGCACCGTGTCGATGCCCCGGTCGGCCAGCAGCGCCTCGCCGTAGCCCTGCACGCACTCCGGGTCCGGCCCGTCCAGGGGAAGGCCCGTGAAGAACTTGGCCGCCATGCACCCGCCGCGGCACGAGTCGAAGAACTCGCAGCTCGCGCATGCGCCGGCCGACTGGGGCTCGCGCAGTTCGCGGAAGAGTTCCGAGGACTTCCAGACAGTCTCGAAGCCGCCGTCGCGCAGTACGTTCCCGGCCAGGAACTCGTCGTGGATGGCGAACGGACAGGCGTAGACGTCTCCTACCGGGTCGATCAGACACACGACCCGCCCCGCGCCGCACAGGTTCAGCCCGGGCAGTCCGCCGCCGTTGCCGCCGGCGCCGCTGCCGTCGCCGTAGGCGGACAAATGGAAGAACGAGTCGCCGGTGAGCACGTTCTCGCCGTGCGCCACCAGCCAGTCGTACAGCTCCCGCTGCTGCTCGGGCAGGGGGTGCAGCTCGTCCCACACGTCCACCGCGCGGCCGGAGGGGCGCAGCCGGGTGATGCGCAGCGTCGCCCCGTACCGGTCGGCGAGCTTCTTGAACCCGTCGAGCTGGGAGATGTTGTGGCGGGTGACGACCACGGAGATCTTGGCGTCCCGGAATCCCGCGTCGGCGAGGTTCTGCAGGGCCGTGGTGGCCATGTCGAAGGACCCCTTGCCGCGGACGGCGTCATTGACCTCGGCGGTGGCGCCGTCCAGCGAGATCTGCACGTCCACGTAATCGGACGCGGCCAGACGCTGCGCGACCTTCTCGTCGATGCGCAGGCCGTTGGTGGAGAATTTCACGCCTACCTGATGGTCGGTGGCGTAGTCGACCAGCTCCCAGAAATCGGGGCGCACGGTGGGCTCGCCGCCGCCGATGTTCACGTAGAACACCTGCATGCGCTGGAGTTCGTCGATCACGGCCTTGCATTGCTCCGTGGTCAGCTCGTCGGGATTGCGGCGGCCGGACGAGGACAGGCAATGCACGCACGACAGGTTGCACGCGTAGGTGAGCTCCCAGGTCAGGCAGATGGGGGCGTCGAGGCCGGACTCGAATTGGTCGACCAGGCGGCCGACGGGCGCCGGCTGCGAAAGTGTGGCGGTCATGGGTACTCCGATACTGCTCGGGGATTCTGCTCAGGCGGCCGACCGGCCGGAACGCACGAGCATGTCCGACGACGCGAGGGTCGTCAGCGCGTGCACGTACAGGTGCCGCGACTGCTCATCGACTCCGGCCGCGTCGATGGCGGCGGCGATGGTCGGGTGCTCGG
Organism: uncultured Mycobacteriaceae bacterium; assembly: GCA_964451655.1. Lineage (GTDB taxonomy): Bacteria > Actinomycetota > Actinomycetes > Mycobacteriales > Mycobacteriaceae > Tomitella. The sequence goes on from CAYVJJ010000007.1 coordinate 14,565, forward strand.
GCAACGACTGCACGATCCCCACGATCGTCCGGTTCTTCAGGAACGACAGCTTCCTGGTGCCGAAGTGGTAGAGCAGCGCACCGAACGGTTCCGGGCGCAGCGCCACCTGGGGGTGCAGCCGCCACCCGGGCTCGTATTCGAACCCGGGGGCGGCGGCCGTCATCAGTAGACCCCGCACATGCCGTCGATCGAGACCTCCTCGATCAGCGATTCCTCGGCGACGACGGTGTCCACGGCATCGGCCTGGGCTGCGTTGCGGTCGGACATGCGAACCTCCTTCGACGGTGGCCACAACCGGGCGATGGCTGTGACCTGATTCATCACTGTAATGGCATCGAGTGCATAATTGCACTAGCGGGGAGGAGGTCAGATGCCGAGAACCAGCAAACCCGCCGGTCGGGCAGGTCGGCGCCCGTCCACCAGTGCCGACCGCATCGGCGCGGTGGGCATCGAGCTGTTCACCGAGCACGGCTTCGAAGAGACCAGCGTCGACGAGATCGCCGAGACCGCCGGCATCGCGCGCCGCACGTTCTTCCGGTACTTCCCGTCCAAGAACGCGGTGCCGTGGGGCGACTTCGACCACCACCTCGAGCAGATGCGGGCCGGCCTGGCCGCGCTGCCTGACGGCATCCCGCTGGCCGAGGCGCTGCGCCGGATCCTGATCCGGTTCAACACCTTCCCCGACGAGGAGGCGGTCACCCACCGCCGCAGGATGGCGCTGATCCTGGGCGCGCCGTCCCTCCAGGCGTACTCGATGCTGATGTACACCGACTGGCGGCAGGCGATCGCCGAGTACGTCGCCCGCCGCCTGGGCATGCACGCCGACGACCACCTGCCCCAGTCGGTCGCGTGGACGATGCTCGGTGTGGCGCTGTCCGCGTACGAGAAGTGGCTGGAGGGCCCGGCGGGCCATGCGGGCGGTCACGCAGGCGGGGGCGGCGGCACCATGGACCGCGACGGGGCCGACGAACCGCTCCCCGACACCGGACTGCACGCCCTGCTGAACGAAGGGATGCGGGTACTCGGTCCTGGGCTGGACGCCCTGCCTGTGGTCGAGCCCGCCCCGTCGCGGCCGACCGGACCCCCGGGCCTCCCGGCCGACGGTCAGGCGGGCACCGACGGGGCATATACGACGGACTGAGCGTCGCCCGGAAAAGGTACGGCTCCCGGGTTCCGGCCGGTCGCGACGGCGCGGATGCCGCATCATGAATCCATGACGCGCCCGTACCGCCGCCCGCCGCAGGACACCGCCGCGCCGTCCGCCATGCCCTCGGCGGCACCCTCTGCGGCGCTCGTCGCACTGCTGCAGCGCGGTCTCGGGGACGACGAGCCGGTCGCGCCCCTGTGGCGGGCCGCCCAGGTCTTCCGCGGCGTCGGTTTCCTGTACGCCCTCGGATTCCTGGTGGCGGTGGATGCCGATCTGGTGCACCCCGGGCTCGCGTGGACGCTGTTCGGCGTGCTGTCCGCCGCCAACGTCGTCTGGGTGGCGGGCTATCTCATCGGTTTCGCCCGCAACGCACGGTGGGTGGCGGCGGAACTCGCGGTCTCGGCGGCGATGATGCTGTCCACCTCCTACGTCGCGGACACGGAGTGGATCGCCCACAACCAGACCTGGCCCACCACCCTGTGGATGGCCGGCGCGGTCCTGTCGGCAGCGCTGGTGGGCGGCGCGCGCGGGGGCCTCGCAGGCGCCGTAATCATCGGCGCGGCGAACTACTTCGTCAAGGGCGAGATCATCCTGAATTTCGGCCGCAACGCGACGATGATCCTCCTCGCCGCGGCCGCGGTGGCGGTGGGCCTGGGCGCCTCGCGCGCTCGACTGACCCACGAACGTCTCACCGCCGCGGTCGACATCGCCGCACGATCCGCGGAGCGTGAGCGCCTTGCTCGCGAGGTCCACGACGGCGTACTGCAGGTGCTGGCGCTGATCTCCCGACGCGGCGGCGAGATCGGCGGGCCGACGGCCGAACTGGCGGCTCTGGCCGCCGAACAGGAACGCAGCCTGCGCAGACTCATCGCCGCAGCGCCGTCCGGGGCTCCGCAGCGGCACGCGCCGGACGCACACGGCCGCACGACGCACTTTCGCACGGTGCACTCGTCCACCACGTCCGGTGCACGGCGGGACATCGGCGCTGCGCTGCGCGCCCGGGCCACCGACGACGTCCACGTCAGCGCGCCCGCCGAGCCCGTGGCGCTCGACGCGGCGACCGCTGACGAGGTGCTCGCCGCGGTCCGCAACATCCTCGACAACGTGCAGCGCCACGCCGGACCCGCGGCGCAGACGTACATCCTGGTGGAGGACCTGGACGGGGAGGTCGTCGTCAGCGTCCGCGACGACGGCGGCGGTATCGTCCCCGGCCGCGTGCAGGAGGCGGCGGCCGAGGGCCGGATGGGCATCTCGCATTCGATCGTCGGGCGCATCGAGGCACTGGGCGGAACGGCACGCCTGGAGTCGGCACCCGGTGCCGGGACAGAATGGGAACTGACCGTGCCGGTGACGGGCGAGCGGAAGGCGGAGGACCGGTGAGCGAGGGACGGCCCGCACTGCGGGTGATGGTCGTGGACGACCATCCGATGTGGCGCGACGGCGTTGCCCGCGACCTCTCCGAGGAGGGTTTCGACGTGGTCGCGACGGCCGACGGCGCCGCCTCCGCCGCTGCACGCGCCGCCGCGGTCCGGCCCGATGTGGTGCTGATGGACATGCAGATGCCCGACGGCTCCGGCGCCGAGGCGACGGCCCGGGTGCTCGAGGCGCACCCGGGGGCGCATGTGCTGGTGCTGTCCGCCTCCGACGAGCGAGACGACGTCCTCGACGCGGTCAAGGCCGGCGCCACCGGTTACCTCGTCAAGAGTGCGCAACGCTCGGAGCTGGTGGCCGCGGTGACCGCGACGGGCAACGGCCAGGCGGTGTTCACGCCCGGGCTCGCCGGGCTGGTGCTGGGCGAATACCGCCGCATCGCGCGCTCACCCGGCCCCGACACCCCGGCGCTCACGCCCCGGGAGACGGAGGTGCTGCGGCACGTGGCCAAGGGACTGTCATCGCGGCAGATCGCCACACGCCTGGAGATCAGCACGCGCACGGTGGAAAACCACGTCGGCGCCGCCCTGCGGAAACTGCAGTTGGGCAACCGGGTGGAACTCGCCCGCTACGCCATCGAACACGGTCTCGACGGCGACGACTGACGGCCGCCGGATTCCGCCCGGGGAAGTGACCACGGCGTCTGAGTAGTTCTGCGCATGTGCCCGGCCTCCGTGGACGCAAGGCTGAGGGCATGTACGAGAACACCGGCGCCGCCACCGCCGAACACATCCACGATCAGCTGCGTGACCTGGCCCGACGCGTGGCAGCGGTCACCGCCGACTTCCAGGCGTACACCGGCGCCGCGCACGGGAACCACCCGCAGGTCCCGTACTCGGCCCCGCCCGGCTCAGCGCACCGTCCGCCGCCGCACCCGCAGCCTGCCTATCCGCACCCGCAGCCCGCCTACCCACCGCCGCAGCCCGCCTATCCGCACTCGCGGCCTCGCCCCGGGAGCACGTATCCGCCCGGCGCCTACGCACCCTCCGGTCCCGCGCGGCCCCCGCAGGTGCACGCCCCGCACGTGCAGCCCCGCGCGCAGTCGCGCCCCGCTCCGGTTCCGAGTCTGTCCGACCGGATCGCCTCTGCCGCCGAACGCGGTCTCATCGGCCGTGTACTCGCCGCCGGCGGCGTGGCCATCACCCTCGTCGGCGTCGTTCTCCTGCTCGTCCTGGCAGCGCAGGCCGGACTGCTACGCCCTGAGATCCGGGTGGCGGGTGGCGCCGTCTTCGCCGCGGGGCTCTTCGCCGCAGGCGCATTCATCGGCCGGCGCACCTCACGGCGTCCGGGCGCGATCGCGCTGGTCGCCACCGGCGTCGCGGCCGCACTTTTCGATGCGCTCGCGGCGGCCTCCGTCTACGCGTGGCTTCCGCCGCTCGCAGCCGTGGTCACGGGCGGCGCCGTCGCGGGCGCAGGCCTGTATCTGGCGCACCGGTGGGACAGCCAGACGCTGTGCCTGATGGTCTCGCTACCGCTGCTCGTGTTCGCCCCGATCGTCACCGGCGGCGTCGACGAGGTGCTCATCGGCTTCATGCTCGCGTACGCCGCCGCGACCCTATGGTTGCAACCCGGACGCGACTGGACGGCATTGTTCCTCGTCAACACCGCCGCCACCACTGCACCGCTCCTGGCGGCCTCCTACGACCAGGATCTGACCCGCTGGGTTTTCGGTGCAGGTGTGGTCTCCGGTGTCACCCTTGCCGTCGCATCCGCGATCGTCCTGCTCCCCTCCAGCACCCGTGGAACATTCCTGGCCCTGGGTTCGGCCGCGGCCGCGCTGCCGGTGCTGTCGGCCGCCACGGTGCTCGACCGGCCGGGCGCCGCCGCCGTCGCGGGCATCGGCGCCGCCGTGCTCGGGGCGGCGGCCCTCGGAACCGCCTCGCGCAGCGGAATACCGCACGCCTGCCGCGTTGTCTGGCTGTGCGCGTCTGCGGTCGCGGTGCTGAGTGCCGTTCTCATCGCGGTCTCCTCCGAGGCCGCCGCCACGGCGGTGCTCGGCATCGCCCTGGTGGTCGCGGTCGCTGCCCGCCGGGCCGGCACGCTGCGCTCGGCGCTTCTGGTCGTCGCCGCATCCTTCGCCGCCCTCGGCGGTGTCCTGATGGTCGCCGCCGGCGCCGTCGACCAACTGCTGGTCCCCGGCGCACTTCCGGACGGCCGCCACATCGCGGCGCTTGTCACCGTGCTGATGGCGGTCGCCGCCACCGCGGCCCTGATCCCGGGGTGGGCCGCCGCGTCGGGACCGCACGGGGGCCGGTGGCGGATCGGCGGCGGACTGGTCATGCTGTGGCTGGTCACCCAGCTGTGCATCAGCGTCGCGGACGTCGTGACCGGCGGAACCGCCACCGGGTTCCGCGCCGGCCACACCGTCGCGACGCTTCTCTGGTTCGGTGCTGCCGCTGCGGCGCTCGTACGGGCGCGTTCCCAACACGGCCGTACACGGACGATCACCCTCTCGGCAGGTCTGGCGGTGATCGCCGCGGCCGTTGCGAAACTGCTGCTGTTCGACCTCGCCGCGCTCGACGGCCTCTTCCGGGTGATCGCCTTCGTCGTCGCCGGATCGGTGCTGCTGGGCCTCGGAGTGGCCTACGCGCAGCGGCTCACCGACGACGGCGAACGGCCCGCCACGCAGGACGCTCCGACCGCCTCCGGACACTGAGGTCCTGCCCCGCAGGACGACGCCCGCGGCCGTCCCTCCCCAGGGCCGGTCGCGGGCGTCCGCTTGCGAGTACCGCAGGCGCTCAGGCGATGTGCGCCGTCGTGGTGACCGGGACGCCGTGCGTGAGGTTGTCGAGCACCGGGCAATGCTCCTCCACAGCGGCGATCAGGTCCTCGTAGCGTTCACGCGGGTCGGGGCCGGCGACGCTCACGCGCACGTCGATCCCCTCGAACCCCGGCCGCACCGACTCCTCGAGCCCGAAGAACCCACGCAGGTCGAGATCACCGCCCAGGGTGATGTCGACGCTGTCGAGGGTGACGCCCAACTTCTGCGCCCACACCTGGAAGGTGATCGCCTGGCAGCTTCCGAGCGCCGCCAGCAGGTGCTCCACCGGGTTTGCGCCCGTATCGTCGCCGCCCAGCGCCGCCGGCTCATCGACAGTGAAGACGTGGTCGCGGGCGGTGATCCGCACCTGGGTGGCCGTGCCCGTCACATGGGCCGCCCCCACCTCGGTACGCAGCCGATGCTGATCGGCAGGTGCGGTGGTGCCGGTCGTGGTGGTGCCGGTGGTGGTGGTGCCGGTGGTGGTGGTCATGAAGATCCTTCCTGTAGCCGCGTCCGGAGGCACGGCGGCACCCCGCCGCCGTGCGGGCGCAGATGATCATC
>CAYVJJ010000007.1:20564-26544 GCA_964451655.1 uncultured Mycobacteriaceae bacterium
GCCGCGTCCGGAGGCACGGCGGCACCCCGCCGCCGTGCGGGCGCAGATGATCATCGGAGTGGACCGATCAGCGGGCTCAGGCCGGTGACGGTCGCCGGGGGGTGATGTGTGCCGGTGGTACTTGCGACGGCCTCACCGACAGGCGTCGGTGTCTACACGGCACAGGTCGATGTGCCGACGTGAATGCAGGAGAACGGAACCGGCGGGGCCGTGCATGTGATCACCCATCCATCGGTCCTGGCGTGAGCACCCGCACCCGGAATCCCGGGGGGTTGCTGCGGCGTCGTCGAACCAGGTTTCTCGACCGCTCTCGATAGCTGGCTGCCGCCGAGGCTAACGCACTGCACACCTGCCCGACACCCCGGGGGACACACATCACACCCTCGTCACCGCGCGGAGTGCACGATGTCGACCGCGCAGGCCGCCACGCCCCCGCCCCCGGCCTCACCGCGTGCGGGCACGGACCGGCCCCGGTACGTCCCCGGCGGCGCGCACATCTGCGCCCGCGCGGCCCCTAGCGTTCGCGGGCGTGCCGGTACGGCAACTGGCTGCTGACGTCCTCGTCCACCAGGAGCCGGCGCCCCAGCGGAGGGAACGCACGCTGCGCGCAGTGGGGGCGGTCGCACACCTTGCAGCCGGCGCCGATCGGGACGACGGCCGCCGGATCGTCCAGGGAACGCCCTTCGGAGTACACGAGCCGGTCCGCATGCCCGATGTCGCATCCCAGGCCGACGGCGAACGTCCGGCCAGGCGCGCGGTATCCGCGGCCGCCCTCGTGCGTGGTGCGCGCGATCCAGAGGTAGGTGCGCCCGTCCGGCATCTGCGCCACCTGTGTGAGGATCCGTCCGGGCGAGGCGAACGCATCGTGCACCACCCAGAGCGGGCAGCTTCCGCCGACACGCGAGAAGTGGAATGCCGTGGCCGACTGCCGTTTCGAGATGTTTCCGGCCCGATCGGTGCGAACGAAGAAGAACGGCACCCCGCGCTGTCCCGGGCGCTGCAGCGTGGACAGCCGGTGGCACACCGTCTCGAATCCCACCTCGAACTTCACCGACAGCAGGTCGATGTCGTAGCGCAGATCCTCGGCCGCATTCAGGAACCGGGTGTACGGCAGCAGCAGCGCCCCGGCGAAATAGTTCGCGAGCCCGACGCGGGCCAGCGCCGCGGACTGCGGGGCGAGGCCGCCCGAATCGACGACCGCGTCGATGGTCTCGCGTCTGGTGAGCAGTGCGATCTGGGTCGCCATCTGGAACGCGCGCTGTCCGGCGTCGAGGCGGCGGGCCAGGACCAGGGTGCCGGCGGCCGCGTCGAACTCGCGCTTCGGGCCGGGGTCTCTGGGGTCGTCCGTGCGCAGGCGCACCGTCACATCGTGCTCGTCGCGCAAGAGCCGGGCGAGCTGGATGTCGAGTCCGCCCAGGCTGAGACCGCTGCGTTCGAAGAGACCCTCGGCGGCGGCATCGAGTTCGGGGATGTGGTTCCTGCGGCCGTAGAAGAAGTCCCGGACGTCCTCGTAGGGCGTCGCCGGCCCGTCGAGGCCGTCGCCGTTCTCCGCTGTCGTGCCGTCTTCCACGGGTGCCCCGTCTTCCGCGGATACGCCGGCTCCATCGTGCAGCGGCGCGGCCGTGCGGTCAGGATGGGCGACGGCGCGGCCGGACAGGCGCTCGACCTGCTCGGTGGCGGAGTGCAGTCGCCGGTGGAGCCCCACGAGCGTGCGCCCCACCTCCGGCATCCGCGACACGAGCTCCTCCACCTGGCTTGCGGTCGGCTGCTCGGCGACGGGGCTGTCCGCGAACACCTCGTTGAGGTCGGCGATCAACCGCGCGTCGCCGTCGGAGGCGAAGAAGTCGAGCTGCAGTTGGAATGCTGAACTCAGGCGCATCATCACCGGCACGGTCAACGGCCGCAGATCGTTCTCGAGCTGGTTGACGTAGCTGGGCGAGAGTTCCAGAAGCCGCGCGAGCCCGGCCTGGCTGAGCCTGCGCTCCTCCCTCAGACGGCGCAGCCGCGCCCCCACGAACATCTTCTGCATCGCCGTCGCCTCCCGGCATCCTCATCGCCGCCCGTCCCGCCGGCCCCGCCTTCCGTCCACGCGCAGCGGTGCGCCGCACGCATCGGAGTCTAACCGCGCCGCCATTCACAATGTTCACAAAATCCGAGGGCAATCCCCACATCAATCCACATCTGCAAGGCATTTTGCCGAGCGTAGGCTGTGTGTAGCGTGCGAATTACAGCCTGATCCAGGAGGTCGCATGCCCATGTCAGCATCCGCTGCCACCCGCCCCGCACCGGGGCTCGTCACCCACTCCGTGCGCACCCGACGGTCCGCGGACGAATTCCCGCGCGAGGAGCATCTGGCCTGGAAGATCGCCCAGGTGGCCGCCGACCCGGTCGCGGTCGAGGACGAGGTCCGCGAGATGGTGATCAACCGCATCATCGACGATGCGGCGGTAGCGGCCGCATCCCTCGCCCGCCGGCCCCCCACCGCCGCGCGCACGCAAGCGCTCGCCCACCCCTCCGCCGCCGAATCCCCCACGGCGGCCGGCGCCGCGGTGTGGGGCATCGCGGACGGCAGCGCCTCCCCCGAATGGGCCGCATGGGCCAACGGCGTCGCGGTGCGGGAGCTCGACTTCCACGACACCTTCCTGGCGGCCGAGTACTCGCATCCCGGAGACAACATCCCGCCGATCCTCGCCGCCGCACAGCACGCCGGGCTCGCCGGGCGCGACCTCATCCGCGGCATCGCCACCGGGTACGAGATCCAGATCGACCTCGCCCGCGGCATGTGCCTGCACGAGCACAAGATCGACCACGTCGCGCACCTGGGTCCGTCCGCCGCCGCCGGCATCGGCACCGTGCTGAGCCTGAGCCCGGAGGTGATCTACCAGGCCGTCGGTCAGGCTCTGCACACCACCACCTCCACCCGGCAATCGCGCAAGGGCGAGATCTCCAGCTGGAAGGCCTTCGCGCCCGCCTATGCCGGCAAAGCGGCGATCGAGGCGGTCGACAGGGCGATGCGCGGCGAGGGAGCGCCCGCCCCGATCTGGGAGGGCGAGGACGGCGTGATCGCCTGGCTTCTCGGCGGGCCCGAAGCGGAGTACTCGATCCCCCTGCCCGCCCCCGGCGCCCCCAAGCGGGCCATCCTCGACAGCTACACCAAGGAGCACTCGGCCGAATACCAGGCCCAGGCGATCATCGACCTGGCGTTCCGGCTGCGGGAACGGGTCGGCGACCTGTCGCAGATCGCCACGATCACCCTGCACACCAGCCACCACACCCACAACGTGATCGGCACCGGCTCGAACGACCCCCAGAAGTTCGATCCGCACGCCTCCCGCGAAACCCTCGACCACTCGGTGATGTACATCTTCGCCGTCGCCCTCGAGGACGGGACCTGGCATCACGAACACTCCTACGATCCCGAGCGTGCACAGCGGCCCGGCACTGTGGATCTGTGGCGGAGGATCTCGACCGCCGAGGACCCGGAGTGGACGCGCCGCTACCACGATCCCGACCCTGCGCGGAAGGCGTTCGGCGCACGTGCGGAGATCACCCTCGCCTCGGGGGAGGTGATCACGGACGAGCTGGCCGTCGCCGACGCGCACCCGCTCGGCGCCCGCCCGTTCGGACGCGCCCAGTACATCGCCAAGTTCCGTTCACTGGCCGACGGCGTCGTCGCCCCCGACGAGCAGGACCGGTTCCTCGCTGCTGCGGAGAGTGCCGCGGACCTGCGGGCCGGGGAATTGGGACAGCTGACGTTCGCCGCGTCCGATGACGCACTCGCACTCGCCCCGGCGACGCCGAAGGGACTGTTCTGATGACGGCATTGATCACGGCTGCCACCTCCGCTGCGGACAAGCGCATCGCACTGCGGAAGGGGCTGGACTCCGGGAGGGTCCAGCGCCTGCCCGGTGCCTTCAATCCGCTGGTGGCCAAGCTCATCCAGGAGATCGGCTTCGAGGGGGTCTACGTCTCCGGCGCGGTCGTCTCGGCGGACCTGGCACTTCCGGACATCGGGCTCACGACGCTGACCGAGGTCACCGACCGCAGCCGGCAGGTCGCCCGCGTCACGGATCTGCCGACCCTCGTCGACGCCGACACCGGCTTCGGGGAGCCGATGAGCGCGGCCCGCACCATCACGCACCTCGAAGAGGCGGGCCTGGCAGGCTGCCACATCGAGGATCAGGTCAACCCCAAGCGGTGCGGTCATCTCGACGGCAAAGAGGTGGTGCCCACCGACGACATGGTCCGCAGGCTGGGTGCCGCCGTGGGGGCCCGCCGCGACTCGAATTTCGTGATCTGCGCGCGCACGGACGCCCGCGGCATCGACGGTCTCGACGCGGCGATGGACCGGGCGAAGGCTTATGCGGACGCGGGGGCCGACATGATCTTCACCGAGGCCCTCGCGGATGAATCCGAGTTCGAACGTTTCCGCGCCGCCGTCGATGTCCCGCTGCTGGCCAACATGACCGAGTTCGGCAAATCTCCGCTGATCCCCGCACAGCGCCTCGAGGAGATCGGCATCAACGCCGTGATCTACCCCGTGAGCACGCTGCGGCTGGCGATGTTCGCGGCAGAGGAGGGCCTGCGCGAGATCGCTGCAGAGGGCACGCAGGCCGGTCTGCTCGACAGGATGCAGCACCGCAGCCGGCTCTACGAGCTGCTCGACTACGCCGGTTACAACGCCTTCGACAATTCGATCTACGACTTCACGCTGGGAGAAGGTGCATGATGCCGGACACCCCCGCCCCTGCTGACAGGGTCCGCAAGGGCCTCGCCGGCGTCGTCGCGGACACCACCTCCGTCTCCGCGGTGAACACCGAAACGAATTCGCTGACCTACCGCGGATATGCGGTCGAGGACCTGTGCGCCCACAACAGCTTCGAGGAGGTGGCGTACCTGCTGTGGAACGGCGATCTGCCCACCGCGCACCAGCTCGAACGGTTCACCGTGCGTGAGCGCTCGCTGCGCCGGGCCGACCGCTCCCTGCTCACGCTGCTGGGACGCCTCCCGGAGACCTGCCACCCGATGGACGTGGTCCGCACCGTCGTCAGTTACCTCGGGTCCGAGGATCCCGACGAGGACTCGGACCCCGGCCCGTCGGACGAGGCCCTCCGGGACGCACGCGACAAGGCTCTGCGGATGACGGCACTGCTGCCGACTGTGGTGGCCGCGGACATGCGCCGCCGGCGCGGACTCGATCCGATAGCGCCGCGCGAGGACCTCGGATTCGCGGAGAATTTCCTGCACATGTGTTTCGGCACCGTGCCCGGTCCCGAGCTCGTCCGCGCCTTCGAGGTGTCGCTGATCCTGTACGCCGAGCACAGCTTCAACGCTTCCACCTTCACCGCACGCGTGGTCACCTCGACCCGGTCCGACATGTACAGCGCCGTGACCGCCGCTATCGGGGCGCTCAAGGGGCCTCTGCACGGCGGCGCCAACGAGGCGGTCATGCACGACATGCTGGAGATCGGCACCCCCGAGAAAGCGGCGGACTGGCTGCGCGGCAAGCTCGTCGGCCGGCAGAGGATCATGGGCTTCGGCCACCGCGTCTACAAGGACGGGGACTCACGGGTGCCGACGATGCGCGCCGCCCTGGAGGAGATCGCCGCCCGGCGCGACGGCCGGAAGTGGCTGGAGATCTACACAGTCCTGGAGCGGGAGATGCGCGGGGCGACCGGGCTCAAGCCCAACCTCGACTTCCCCACCGGTCCAGCCTATTACCTGCTCGGTCTCGACATAGAGATGTTCACCCCCGTCTTCGTGATGAGCCGCATCACCGGATGGGCCGCACACATCATGGAGCAGAGCCAGTCGAACGCGTTGATCAGGCCGCTGAGCGAATACAACGGCGTGCCGCAGCGGCCCGTTCCCGCCTAGCCGCGGGAGCGCAGCAGAGCGGGGGGGGGGGGGGGGGGGGGGGGGGGGGGGGGGGGGGGGGCGGGGGCGGGCCGGGGGGGGGGGCGGGGGGGGGGGGGGGGGG
>CAYVJJ010000007.1:26554-28984 GCA_964451655.1 uncultured Mycobacteriaceae bacterium
GTGCGCTAATACACGGCCTGCCCGCGGCGCCCCGTGCCCCCCGAGCCGGGGGAGCGCAGCAGAGCGGCGCGCCGGGTGATTCACCACCCGGCGCGCCGCTCTCATCCGTTCACTCCCCTGCCGTCATGATCCGGTCATCAGGGGCATGCCGTCACAGCCCGGCGCGCACCCGCCCCGCCGCCTCGACGAGGTTGCGCAGCGAGTCCGTCACCTCCGCAGTGCCGCGGGTCTTCAGGCCGCAATCCGGGTTGACCCACAGGCGTTCCGCCGGCACCGCCGCCAGCGCCTCCGTGAGCAGCGCCGCGATCTCGTCGACCCCGGGCACGCGCGGCGAGTGGATGTCGTAGACCCCGGGCCCCACGCCCAAGTGGAAGCCGGCCGCGTTGAGGTCGTCGAGCACCTCCATGTGGGAGCGGGCCGCCTCGATGGAGGTCACGTCCGCGTCCAGGCCGGCGATGGCCCCGATGACTTCGCCGAACTCGGAATAGCACAGGTGCGTGTGGATCTGGGTGGAGTCGGCCACCCCGGACGTGGCCAGGCGGAACGCGCCCACCGCCCAGTCCAGGTACGCCTGCTGGTCGGCGGCGCGCAACGGCAGCAGTTCCCGCAGCGCCGGCTCGTCCACCTGGATGATCCGGATCCCCGCGGCCTGCAGGTCCACGGTCTCGTCGCGGATCGCCAACGCCACCTGGTCGGCCGTCTGCGCCAGCGGCTGATCGTCGCGCACGAACGACCACGCCAGGATCGTCACCGGACCGGTGAGCATCCCCTTGACCGGCTTGTCCGTGAGCGACTGGGCATAGGTGATCCACTCGGTCGTCATCGGATCCGGCCGGCGCACATCGCCGTAGAGGATCGGCGGGCGCACGCACCGGCTGCCGTAGGACTGCACCCAGCCGTTCTGCGTGGCGAAGAACCCGTCGAGCTGCTCGGCGAAGTACTGCACCATGTCGTTGCGCTCCGGCTCGCCGTGGACGAGCACGTCCAGCCCCAGCTCCTCCTGCAGCGCCACGACGTCGGCGATGTGGCTGCGCATGCGGCGCACGTACTCGGCCTGATCGATCTCGCCCTTGCGCAGCGCCGCACGCGCGACCCGGATCTCGCGGGTCTGCGGGTAGGAGCCGATCGTGGTGGTCGGCAGCACCGGCAGGTCGATAGCCGCCTGCGCCGCGCGCCGCGCGTCCGCGTCGCCGCGCCCCCGTGTGCCCGCGGGCATCGCCTCCAGGCGCGCACGCAGCGACTCGTCGTGCAGCCGTGGGTCCTCCCGGCGCGACGCCGCCGCGGACCGGCCCGCCTCGATCCTCTCCGCCACGGCGTCGCGGCCCTCGGTCAGGGCCGTCGCCAGCGTCACGACCTCCCCGGTCTTCTCCGCGCCGAATGCCAACCACGAACGCAGCGGCTCCTCGAGACCGGTCTCCGCCTCGAGGGTGTACGGCACGTGCAGAAGCGAGCAGGAGGTGGACACCGCCAGAGAACCCACGCTTCCGAGCAGGGTGGCGAGAGTGTTGAGTGCGCCTTCAAGGTCGGTGCGCCACACGTTGCGGCCGTCGACCACGCCGGCGACGACATGCTTGCGGGCAAGCTCCGGCACCGACGCGAGCGTGTCGGCTCCGGCCACCAGATCCACTGCGATGCCGTCGATCCGCGTGGCCGCAAGCGCCGGAAGCGCGTCGCCGAGGCTCCCGAAGTAGGACGCCACCAGGATCGCCGGGCGCCGGACCATCGCCGCCAGCTCGTCGTAGACGCGGCGGGCCACGGCGATCTCGTCGACGGTGCGGTCCGCCACCAACGCCGGCTCGTCGATCTGGACCCACTCCGCGCCCGCCTCGGCGAGCAGCCCCAGCAGTTCGGCATACAACGGCAGCAGCTCGTCGACGCGGCCCAACAGTGTCCCGTCCGTGCCGATCCGCTTGGACAGCAGCAGGAACGTGACCGGGCCGATCACCACCGGCCGCGCCGGAACACCCTGCGCCCGTGCCTCGGCGAGCTCGCCGAGGATCTTCGACGGATCGAGGGCGAAGCGGGTCTGCGGGGCGATCTCCGGGACCAGGTAGTGGTAGTTCGTGTCGAACCACTTGGTCATCTCCAGCGGTGCGACCGTATCGGTGCCGCGCGCGGCCGCGAAATAGCGGTCCAGGGGGTCGTCGATGCCCGCCACCCGCTCCGGGAGCGCACCCAGCATCTGCGCGGTGTCCAGAACCTGGTCGTAGTACGAGAAAGTGCCCACCGGGATGGAGTCCAACCCGGCCGCGCGCTGGCGCGCCCACATGTCCGCGCGCAGGTCCGCGCCCGTTGCCCGCAGCTCGGACGCCCCGATGCTGCCCGCCCAGTACGCCTCGACGGCCTTCTTGAGTTCGCGCCGGGGCCCGATGCGGGGTGAGCCCAGGACTGTCGCTGTGAATGTCGTGTCCACGTGTGTCTCCATACGAA
>CAYVJJ010000008.1:0-28728 GCA_964451655.1 uncultured Mycobacteriaceae bacterium
ACTGGCTGCCCATCCACGTGACGGTCATCTGCATCGGCAGCGGCATCTTCCTGGTGTCCGGCGTGGCCAGCATGCTGTTCCTGTTCCGCATCCGGTTCCCGCAGGGCGAGGAGGCGGACAGCCGCCTCGGCCGGTTCGCCGCCAAGCTGCCCGGCGCGCAGTACCTGGACCGGCTCGCCTACAAGACGGTGGTGTTCGGCTTCCCGATCTTCGGCATCGGCATCATCTGCGGCGCCATCTGGGCGGAGGCGGCGTGGGGCCGGTTCTGGGGCTGGGACCCCAAGGAGACGGTCTCGTTCATCGCATGGATCGTCTACGCGGCATACCTGCACGCGCGCGCCACCGCCGGCTGGCGCGACACCAAGGCGGCCTGGGTCAACGTCGTCGGGTTCGTCGCCATGCTGTTCAACCTGTTCATCATCAACATGGTCGTGTCCGGCCTGCACTCGTACGCCGGCCTGAACTGAGCCGCGGCGCCGGGCCGGGGCCATCTCGGCGGGCGGGGCGGCCCCTCGGGGCCGTCAGTCCCTCTCGTCGGTCGGTTCGGGACCGCCGCCGAGGCTCCGGAGGAACTCCGGGTCGTCGTCGGGCGCGGGGCCACGGCGCGGCGTGAGGTCCGGGGCGAACGCCCGCCACGCGAGGACCATCAGTGTTGCGAGTCCGATCGCAGCCAGCACGTAGATCACGTCCGACTCCTTCCGTACTGCGCCGGCGTCCGGCGTCGCCCCGAGAGTATCGGTCCGCGGCAGGCCGCGCCATAACGTCGGTCACGACGGCGCCCCGCACATGCCGCGGCCGCCGACCGGACGGGCGTCGCCGCCTCGACCGGGCGGTGCGGGGCGACGATGCCGCAGGTCGCGGGGCCGGAGACGACGGGTATCCTGTGGGGCGTGAGTGACGACGTGACCCCTGCCGAGACAGCAGCCGCCCGGGGTGCGGCCCCGGAGGGCGCAAGCAGCACCGACGACGCCGTGACGCCGGACCCGTCCGCGAAGAAGCGCTTGGTCAAGCACCTTGTGCTGTACACGCTCGCGCGGCTGGCCCTGTTCGCCGCGCTCACCGCGGTGATCATGCTCATCGGGAGTCTCGCTGTGGACGAATTCCCGCTGCTGCTCGCCATGGTGCTGGCGTTGCTGGTGTCGCTGCCGCTGTCCATGGTGCTGTTCAAGTCGCTGCGCCTGTCGGTGAACCAGGACATCGCCGTGGTCGACGCGACTCGCCGCGCCCACCGGGCGGACCTGGAGGCGAAGCTGCGCGGCGAGGCGGAATGAGCACCGTGCACAGCGCCGGTCCCCGAGCGGTGGTGCACGACCGTTCGTGGTGCGACAACGCGGTGCGTCTCATCGACGCGGACGCCCGCCGCAGTTCGGACACCCATCTGCTGCGGTACCCGCTGTCCGGATCGTGGGCGGGCCCGTCGGCCGAATGCGGCGGGATCCAGCTTTACCTCAAGGACGAGTCCACGCACATCACCGGCAGCCTCAAGCACCGGCTCGCGCGCTCACTGTTCCTGCACGCGCTGTGCAACGGGTGGATCGGCCCGGAGACGACGGTCATCGAAGCGTCGTCAGGATCGACCGCGGTCAGCGAGGCCTATTTCGCGAAGCTGCTGGGCCTCGAGTTCGTGGCGGTGATCCCGCGCAGCACCAGCAGCGCCAAGATCGCGCTGATCGAGAGCGCGGGCGGGCGCTGCCACTTCGTCGAGGACCCGGCCGCCATCTACGACGAGTCCCGCAGGCTCGCGGCGGAGACGGGCGGGCACTACCTGGACCAGTTCACCAACGCCGAGCGGGCCACGGACTGGCGCGGGAACAACAACATCGCGGAGTCGATCTTCACGCAGATGTCCGGCGAGGATCACCCGGTGCCGGAATGGGTGGTGGTAGGGGCCGGGACCGGCGGGACGAGCGCCACCATCGGCCGATTCATCCGGTACCGCCGGCACTCGACACGGCTGTGCGTGGTGGACCCGGAGGGGTCGGTGTTCTACGACGCGTGGCGCTCCGGCGACCGCGACGTCACCGGCGTGCGGGGGTCGCGGATCGAGGGGATCGGGCGCCCGCGGGTGGAGCCGTCGTTCATCCCGTCGGTGGTCGACGAGATGATCCGCGTGCCTGACGCGGGGTCCATCGCCGCCGCGCGCCACGGCTCCGCCGTGCTCGGCCGCCGCCTCGGCGGATCCACGGGCACCAATCTGTGGGGCGCGTTCACGCTGATCGCCCGCATGGTGGAGGAAGGCCGTACGGGCAGTGTCGTCACCATGCTGTGCGACAGCGGCGAACGCTACGGCGACACCTATTACGACGATGACTGGGTCGCAGGACAGGGCATCGACCTCACGGACGCGACGAGGGTGCTCGACGAGTTCGCGGCCACCGGACGCTGGACGGCCTGAGCGCCTGCGCGGCGGCGATCGGGGCCCGGGCAGCGACGGAGCTCCGGGGCCGGGGCGGCCGCGAAGCCGCCACCGCCGCCCCGGCCGGCACGTCCCCGCCGGGGCAAGGACGTGCCGGGCCGGCGATCGCCGTGGACGCGGAGGCGTCGTTCCGGGACCGACTGTGCAGCGCCGAGGGCTGCGTGAGGCGCGCCAGGAGCCAGGAGGCGGGCACCGACAGCAGCACAGTCACCTCGAACAAGGTGAACACCGAGCCGTGGAACGGTCGGTATCCGAGCGCGTCCATCATCAGCCCCATGATCAGCAGGTGGACGAGGAAGAACTCGTAGGAGACGCTGCCGAGCCACACCAGCGGGCGCCACGACAGGATGGCGCTGTACGCACCGCCCGCGGCACGGCGCCCATCCTCAGCGGCGGGGGAGCGCGGCCGGGACAGCGCGAGCGGCGCCAGGGCACCGACTGCGCATACGGTGTAGAGCAGCGTCTTGACCAGCGCGGCGCCGGTCGTCGACGGCATGATCGTGTTCTCGCCGGCCGCGGGGGTGCAGGCGACGACGAACGCGGCCCCGGCAGCGGTCAGGCAGACGCTGTTGAACAGCCAGGGCATGCGCGGGAACCCCCGGGACCGCAGCCACGGCTCCAGCACCGCGGTGATCATTCCGCCCGCGAACCAGACCAGGAACGACGGCAACCACAGTTGCGCGGTGACGTCGACGCGGGCGGCGGTGAGCCCGGGAAGCCGATAGAAACCGTCGGTGTGGGTGGCGGCGATCCACGCCGGGGACACCAGTGCGATCGCGGCGACGAACGCGGCGGTGCGGCCCGTGCGCAGCGTTCCGCCGGGGCCGTGCAGCAGCCGCGTGATGCCCCATCCGAGCAGCGGGAGCACCAGATAGAAGGACGCTTCGACGGCCAGGCTCCACATCTGCGTGAGGGCATCGTGCAGGTGGCCGTAGCCGTAGATCTGGGTGAGCGTCATGTTGCGCAGGTATCCGTCCGGGCCCCGGCCGAACGGGCCGGCGTCGCGGAACCGGTACACCACGTATACGACCGTGACGATGACCCAGTATGCGGGCAGAATGCGGCGTGCGCGGCGGCGCAGGTATTCCGCGGTCCCGGGGATGCGCGGACGCCGGGCGCCGGCCTGCGCCGCTGCACGTACCCACGGGCGGGTGAGCAGATAGCCGGACAGTGCGAAGAACAACGCGACCCCGATCTCGAGTCGCGCACCGAAACGGCCGACGGCGTCGTCGGTGTAGCCGCCCGTCCAGAAGAATGCGTGAGTGCCCGCCACGGAGAGCGCGGCCAGGGCCCGCAGCCCCGTCAGTGCGGCGACATGGTGGCGCACGGGCGCGGTCGCCGGTCCGGGAGCGGGCCCTGCCGCTGTCACTCCGCTGGACCCGCCGCCGGGGCGTCCCTGCCCGGGGCCGGCGCCCCGCCCGGGGGCGGCGCGGGCACCTGCCGCTGCGCCGTCGGGCCGGGTGCGGAGCCGTCGGCCGTGTCGGGTGCGCCCTCCGGCACGACGGAGCCGAACGGTCCGCCGCCGAAGCACAGGTTCAGGTCCGGTGTCACGGCCGAGACGCGGACGGCTCCTCCGCCGCCGAGCAGCCGCACGAACACGCTGTTGAGTCCGCGATCGACGGGCACGGTCACGGGCGGACCATCGGCCATGGAGACCTCGACAAGGCCGTCACGGTTGCTCAAATAGTTCAGCCGCGCGGTCCACTCCCAGTCGATCACCGGCTCGGACAGTGCGATCGACCCGTCGATGCCCGGCGCGACGGCTATCGCATCACCGGTGACGCGGGTGCCGCAGCCGGGCACTGCCCCCTCCTGCAGTGCCCGGATCCACGACACCCCGGCCGGGATCAGACGGCCGTCGTCGGCGAGCATCCGGAGCCGGGACGTGGAGTCGGAGAACTCGGGACGCTCGTCCAGCGGACCGAAGACGAGGCGGGACTGGTTGTACGGCGCCGCCACCGGGAGCATCACCCAGATCGAGACCGGCTGGGACAAGAGCGGGACGTCCTGATGCGAGGCCAGCGCGGCCTTGGCGTTGCGGAGGTAGTCGACGGTGGGATTGTCCTGCCAGCGCTGGTCGAACGAGTACGTGGACCAGAGGCTGCCGGCGACGAACACGGCAGCGGCGAGCGCGGTGACCACGGGGCGCGACCGCACCGATAGCGCGGGCCGGATCGCCGGATGCGGCGCCCGCCGCGGAGCCTGGTCGATGATCGCGAGTGCGATGGCGACGACCATGCCGGAGTCGGCGACATAACGCAGCGTTTGGGCCACCTCGTAGGCCGTGCCGTCGCCGCCGCGCGTCAGGATCATCGCGAATTGCGAGGCGAGGGCGTAGAGGGCGGCGGCGGGCCACACCCACCCGATCCGGCGCCTGCGTTGAAGGCTGCCGACGACAACGGCCGCCAGCAGCAGCCATGAGGCGATCACCAGCACCATCGGCGGGGTCGCCCACGGCGGGCTGGGCGGCCACCGGTCCCATTGCCACGGTCCGCCGAACAGCGCGGGGATCAGTCCCAGAGACGTGCCGTGGTGCAGAAGCTCGAATGCGGAGCCGAGGCCGTCGGTGCGCAACGGTGAACGCACCTGGGTGAGGTAGAGGGCGGCCCACCCGGCCAGCACGGCCGCTACAGGTATCCAGAGCCGGGCGCACCGTCGGGCGACGGAGCGGATCGGCGCGTCGACGCCGCGCGTGCGGGCGATGAGCGCCACTGCGGCGAAGGCGACGAACGGGAGGACCACCGATTTCTCGAAGAACGCCAGCGCCGCGACGAACGCCGCCAGGCCCACCGCGGCGTGCCGTGTGCGACCGGTGCGGTACAGCAGCACCGCCTCCGCGGTGACGATCGCCATGCCCGCCTGCAGCGGCAGTTGATTGAGGCCGTTCGCCCACCACGCGAACGACGGAAGCGTGAGCGGCGAGAACAGGTAGAGCGCCAACGGGATCAGCAGCGTGGGCCGCGGGCCGACGATCACCCGCAGCATGCGGAGCACGGCCAACGACGCGAGGGCCTGCAGGACGACCAGGCTCGCCGCGGGCAGGGCCCAATTCAGCGGCGCGGCCTTGGTGATCAGCCCGGCGAGCAGGAAGGCGCCCGGCATGAGGTGGCCGTCGTGGTCGTACAGCAGAAAGTCCAGGGAGAACAGCGGGTTCTCGCCGGAGCGTGCGACGAAGATCAGGTCGTCCCAGTAAAAGTAGCCGCGCGCAGCGACGGCTGCGCGAATGACCAGGGAGGCGACGATCAGCACGGCGGCCGTGACCATGACTCCGCGCGGTGACAGGCGGGCGGTCCAGGCCGGGCGGGCTGCGCCTGTGCGTGCACCGGGGCGCGGGGCCTCGGTGATCTCAGCCTCGGTGGTCACGGCCACTCAGAGTAGCCGACAAGGGGCTGTCAATATGGGTTGACGGCAGTCAGCTTGTCAACGTACATTGACGACATGGATGCGAGAACCGAATCAGCCGCCGACGGGACGGAGTCCGTTCGTCGGGCCGGTGACGACACCACGGCGGCTCTGGTCCGCGGCGCGTCCGCGACGGATCCCGCCGTCGGCCTGGCCGCGGTGCGGGCATTGCGCCGTCTCACCGAGCGCCTGGAACGGCTGCAGGTGGAAGCCGCGCGGGAGCAGGGATGGTCCTGGCAGGCGATCGCGGACCAACTGCAGGTGAGCCGTCAGGCCGTGCATCAGAAGCACGGCCGTCGGGCGCGGGGGATGCCGCGCTGACCACACGTGGCGAACGAAAGCGGTGCGCCTGCGCCGCAACAGCATCCGCACACA
Source organism: uncultured Mycobacteriaceae bacterium (assembly GCA_964451655.1). Lineage (GTDB taxonomy): Bacteria > Actinomycetota > Actinomycetes > Mycobacteriales > Mycobacteriaceae > Tomitella. The sequence goes on from CAYVJJ010000008.1 coordinate 6,194, forward strand.
GATCTTCGCTGACCATGGAGGAAGCAATGTTCAATCGTTTTGCCGGCGATGCCCGGCGCATCGTGATCGTCGCGCATGAGGAGGCGCGGGATCTGGGCAGTGCCCGGATCGATCCGCGCCACATAATCCTGGGGGTGCTGCTCTCCGGAGAGGGAACGGCCCGTCGTGTGCTCGAAGATGCGGGTTTCACAGTGGAGAGGGTGCGGGCGGAGTTGCTCGCAGAATCGGAGTCGCGGGGTGCCGGCGGGCGCCCGGGATCCGGGCGGGAAGGCCGCGGGGAGAGCCGAGAGGGCCGACGCGAGGGTGCGACGGCCGACACGCCCGGGGACGTCCCACCCGGCGGCGACGATGCCGCCTCGTCCGGCGGCGGATCGGTCCTCAGCGATGAGGATGCCGAGGCCCTGCGGGCGATCGGCATCGACCTCGACGCGGTCCGAGAGAGTATCGAGGCTCAGTTCGGGCCGGACGCGTTGTCCGGAAGCGCCGACGAAGATGCGGCTGACGATGCGGCCGGGGGCGACCGGGACTGTGGCCGCGGCGGCGACGCGGGTGGCCCGTGGGACCGGGGCCGGGGGTCCGGCGGGCGGCGCCACGGCGGACGTGGTCGCGGTCCGTGGGCGGCCGGTGAGCCGGGATTCGGCGGTCGAGGACACGGACCCGGCCCCGGCGGGCGAGGGCCGGGCGGCCGCGGTTTCGGGGAGCGTCGTTTCGGGGAGCGTGGTTTCGGGGAGCGGAGCCCCGGCGGCCGTGGTCGAGGCCCGCACGGCAGGCCGGGACGCGGCCGTTTCCGTATCGGGTTCGACGACGCGGCGAAGCAGGCGCTGGCGACGGGGCTGCGCCTCGCGGTCCGGGATTCGTCGCGTGAGCTCACCGGTTCGCATCTGCTGTTGGGTGTCCTCGACGGAGCCGACCCCGCCACGGTGCGGCTCGTCGAGGAGTTCACCGCTCCGGACGATCTGGCAGCGCGACTCCGGGACCTCATGGGGCGCGCTGCCTGATCCGGCGATGGCACCATGGGCTGATGATCGGATTCGGAGTGCGGCTCGTCAGCAACGCGGTGGCGATCTGGGTGGCCACCTATCTGCTCGCGGGCATCACGCTCGATACAGCGCAGAACGACACCACGGCCACGGTGCTGCTGTTCCTTGCGGTCGCGCTCGTATTCACGGTGGTGAACCTGATCATCAAGCCGATCGTGATGGTGTTGTCGCTGCCGCTACTGATCCTGACCTTGGGGATCTTCTATTTCATCGTCAACGCCCTGATGCTCCTGCTCACCGCGTGGCTGTCGCAGAAGTTCGGCTGGGGCTTCGAGGTGGACGGTTTCGGCACGGCGCTGGTGGGCGCGATCATCGTGTCGATCGTCAATATGGTTCTCTCGATGCTGATCCCCGAACGGCGCTGACCGGCCTGATCAGGCATGGGGTACGGGGCTGCGATTCAGGCGAGCCCCAGTGCCAGCCCGGTGGCGACGCCCCACGCGAGCATGGCCAGCCCGGTGTCCCGCAGCGCGGGGATGAGGGCCAGCCCGAGGCCTCCGCTTCTGACGGGCGCGGTGGCGCGGACCGCCAGCGGCAGCGCCACGACGGCGACAAGCGCCCAGGGCGTACGGACGGCGAGCGCGATCGTCGCGGCGAACGGCACGACGGTCAGGACGACGAAAAGGATGCGGGTGCGCTGATCGCCGAGTTTCACGGCGAGGGTGGTTTTTCCGGTGTCGGAGTCCGATGCGATGTCACGCAGATTATTGGTGACGAGTACCGCGCTGGAGAAGCTGCCGAGTGCCACCGCGCACAGCACGCCCGCCCACTCGACACGACCGGCCTGTACGAACTGGGTGCCGAGCACCGCTACGAGACCGAAGAACACGAACACCGCTATCTCGCCGAATCCTGCGTAGCCGTACGGTCTGGAGCCCCCGGTGTAGTACCAGGCACCCAGCACGCAGGCGATACCGACGACGACCAGCCACCATGCGCTGGTCAGGGAGAGCGCGATGCCCGCGATGCCTGCGACGCCGAAGCAGCCGAAAGCGGCGGCCTTGACCGTGCCGGGCCGTGCGAGCCCCGATCCGACGAGGCGCAGCGGCCCGACCCGCTCGTCATCGGTGCCGCGGATCCCGTCGGAGTAGTCGTTGGCGAAGTTGACACCGATGATGAGAGCCACGGCCACGACGAGGGCGAGCACCGCCTTCCACCACACGAATCCGCCGATCGATGCGGCCGCACCGCTGCCGGCGACGACGGGGGCGATGGCGTTGGGCAGTGTCTTGGGGCGTGCGCCCTCGATCCATTCGGCGGTGGTGGCCATACGGAGGAGTCTTCCAGCCCGGCAGGCGTGGGGGCCGCCGGGGCTACCGAGCCGTATGAGGTTGCCGGCCGCTGTCTCCGCCGCCGCTGTCCCCGCCGCTTTCACGGCTGCACCCGGTGCGGTGACCTGTGGTCCTTCCACCGCCTGCCGGGTGCGCGGCGGCTGCGGACTGCGGGGCTTCATCACCCGCCCGTGCGCCGGGGCGGCGCCACCGGTGCTGCTGCTGCAGCGTGGGATACCGGCAGGACTGATCGCCGGTGAGGTACTCACCGGGGTGGTGATAGTGGTTGATCCGCCCGCGCCGGAGCGGGTCCACCTCTGCGGGCGGGTGCCACAGCACGCGGCCGGGCGAGGGCGAGCCGGGGCCGCACCGGGTGGTGGCCCACTTTCCGGGGCCTTCGCCGACCCGACGGTGGTGCCGTTCGCACGCGAGCGTGAGGGTGTCGATGTCTGTGGCTCCGCCGGCCGACCACTCATCGAGGTGGTGGACCTGCGAATAGTAGGCGGGGTTGGTGCAGCCGGGGAACGTGCAGCCACCTTCCCCTGCGTAGAGGACCAGGCGCTGGTCCGGGCTTGCGATCCGCTTGCCGCGGCCCAGATAGATGGGGCGGCCGGCGTCATCGAACACGGACAGATAGTGGTAGGCGTGCGATGCCATGCGCAATACCTGGCGCATGGGTATGAGAGTGCCGCCGCCGGTGACTCCGAATCCGCAGGCGTGCTCGAGATCGGCCAGCTGCGCGGTGACGACGACCCGTACGGGCAGACCGCGGTGACTGCCGAGGGTGCCGGAGCTGAGGAGGGCACGCAGAGCCGCTCGGATAGCGTCGGCGTTGCGCTGGTCCTGCGTGCGGGTGTCGATGTAACCGAGGTCCGTGCCGCCGGTGGCCGTGTCGTGGGTGGCCGTGTCGTGGGTGGGCTGTGCTGCCGCAGTGCCCGAGCCTGCCGCAGTGCCGGTCGCCGGACTGCCCGTGCCGGCACCGTCGGCGCGATTTCCGGAGACGCCGCAGTCGGCGGTGGTGCTGCGGTCGCCGTCGTCCTCGCCGGGATCCGTGGGTCCGCCGCCGGACGGTTCGGCGTCGGCCTCGGCTTCCGGCCCGCCGGTGAGGTCGCCGGTCTCCCCCCGCGGATTGTCGGGATCGCACCGACCGTTGCGTGCAAGAGCGGCGAAGACGACCTCCAGATAGGAACGCAGCTCGGCATCCACGCAGAACCTGCCGCTGGACAGGCCGTCGGGCCCCTGTGCGCTGAGGTGGAAGTATTCGCGGCGCCGGCGCACGCGGTCCTTCTCGTCGCTGCCGTCCGGGTCGAGGATTGCGGTGAGCCGCCTCGCGGCTGTGGCGACCTGCTCCGGGCCGGCGGCGCGCGCAAGCGCGACCAGCTGATCCTCGGCGTGAGCGCGGGTCGCGTCATCGACGTGGGCGGGCAGGTGGTCGAAGAACCGGCGGATCACCTCGGTGTGCTCTACGCCGATGCGGCCCTCACGCAATGCGGCCGCCGTGGGCTCCCGGCGGGCGGGAAGCCGATCGCCGACGACGGGGGTGGTAGGTGCGAGGTCGCCGGACGCGCGCAGGCGGCGCCGGACATCCCGCGTGCTCAGGTGCACGCGCTCGGCCAGCAGGTCCACCAGCGGCATGCCGGCCACGCTCCGCCCGGTGTCGCGCAGGCGCATGCGGGAAAGGAGCTCGTACCCGGTGCCCGTGAGCATCCGTGCGGCGTGCTCGATGGCGGTGAAGGCGCCCAACAGATCCTCGTCGCCGAGCAGGGAGTAGTCGCCGGCGGACAGACGGCTGCACACCGCGGTGAGCGTGTCGGCCAGCCCGGCTGCAGGTGCCCGATGATCCTCGGCCACGCCCTCGGCCGGAGGAGACGCCGGGCCGTCGGGAGGGTCGGCTGCCCGCCCGTCGTGCCACGAGAACAGGTCGGCGGCGTGGACGACCCATTCCCGGCTGCTGCGTTCGTCCTGCTGCGATCCCATCGGCCACCCCCCGTCTGTCGAATCTGTATTCGAACCTACGCCGGGGGCCCGACAACTCCGCGGCGGCCGGACCGGACGATCTCCGTTGAGCCGAGTGCGCGGCGATCATCGTCGGCCCCGGCTGTACTCATATGCCCTGCGGAGTCGCCCGGAAGGCGCCGTCAGTCCGTGCCGGCGTCACGCGGCGGGAGCGTGGGCGTGGGCAGGCCCTCCACGGCAGGGGCACCGCGCACCTCCGAGAACAGCCGTCGGAAGAAGCGTTCCAGGACGGGGAGCTCGTCCTCGGTGATGTACCGGCTGAAGTTGCGGCGGATACCGTCCAAGTGGATCTTCGACGCCCCGCTGAGCGTGGCGCGGCCCGCGTCGGTGAGGGACACGAGGACGCCGCGGCGGTCGGATGAGACCCGCACCCGCGTCACCAGGCCGGCGGTTTCGAGCTTGTCGACGACACGCGTCAGACCGCTGGTGGTCACCAGGACCTGCCCGGCCAGTTCGCCCATCCGCATGGCGCCATCGGGGCACTCCAACAGCTTGAGGAGGACGTCGTATTGCGCGAGGGTGAGCCCGACCTGCTCGTTCAGATCGTCGCTCAGCTTCTGCACGATCGCGCTGTGCGAAAAAAGCATGTCACGCCAGATCCGCAGCATGCGCGCGTCCGTCGACGGCGGCTCGGGGGAGATGGCGGGCACGGGGATCGATCCTTCACGGGGGAGGGCCGGCGACGTGTACACGTCGGCCGGCCAATTCCACAGGTTGCTTTCACGACGACTTTACCCTCCAGTAGGTGCGGTCGGTACGGAAGGCGGCGGACGTCCACGGAACGCGGTCCCCGCGGGTCGGCGACGGGCAGCCTCGGCGTGCGGCGACCAGTGCTTCTGCGATGTCGACCGATGCTTCTGCGGTTTCGGGCAGTGCTCAGGCGTCTACGATGAGTGATGTCGTGGCGGAGGACGTGAGGGCATCGGTGGAGGCGGCGGAGACCGCGCAGGCGGTCGTGGGCCTGCTGGGGCCCGTCGCGATCCGCCATGACGGCGTGCTCGAGCCGGTGCCGGGCCGACGGCTGCGCACTGTGCTCGCCGCATTGGCGATGGAACCCGGCCGTCACCGTTCGGCGTCCTCGTTGATCGACGAGGTCTGGGGGGATGCATTGCCCCGCGATCCGATGAACGCCTTGCACACGCAGCTTTCGCGGATCCGTGCGCTCCTGCCGGACGGTGCGTTGGAACAGGGGCCGGCCGGATACCGGCTCGTCCTCCCCCGCGGTTCCGTGGACCTGTCCACGGCGCAGGATGCGGCCGCCGGCGCCGAGGAGCTGATCCGGACCGGGTCCCCGGAGGCCGCGCTCGACCTGCTCGAGTCTGCGTCGGGTCTGGTGCGCGGGATAGCCGGGGACGATCTTCCGCCCGGGGCCGTCCGCGATGGGTTGCGGGCCGACACGATGCGCCTGCGCAGCCGGTTCGAGGCCGCCCGCGTGGACGCGGCGATCGCCGCCGGTCGTGATGCCGAGGTGCTGCCGCTGCTGCGGGAGATCTGTGAGCGCGTGCCGCTCGACGAGCCGTCGCACGCCAAGCTGATGCGGGTGCTGGCCGCCACCGGCCGCGGCAACGAGGCAGTCGAGCTGTACGCGGCGGTGCGGGCGCGCCTTGCGGACCGGCTGGGCACGGACCCCTCGGCGGAGCTCTCGTCCGTGCACTTGGCGATTCTCCGCGGAGAGCTGGGGCCTCGCCTGGACGAACGCGGGGACGAGCGGCCCGATGGCGCCGGGGCCGGGGCAGGGACGACAGGTGCGGGCTTGATCGACGCAGTCGGCGGATCCGTGTCCGGAACCGGTGGTCCGGCGGCGGTGCCGCGCTCCATCGGCGTGCGCGCGGAGCCGAACACGCTGATCGGCCGCGACGAGGACATCGGCAACGTGCGTGGACTGCTGGAAACGGCTCGTGTCGTCACGGTCCTCGGCACGGGCGGTACGGGCAAGACTCGCCTGGCCAACCACCTCGGCAGCGCGATGGCGGCGGACCGGCGGGTGGCGATGGTGGAGCTCGTCGGCGTGCGCACCGGCGAGGACGTCGCGGCCGCGGTGGCGGGCATCCTCGGGCTCGGGGACGCGGACCGGCGCGTCGACCTGCTGCTGCCGGATGCGGCGCCGCGCGCGGTCGCCGCCGAGCGCGCTGATGCGCGCACCCGCCTGCGCTCGGCACTCGGGGCGTCTCCCACGCTGCTGATCCTCGACAACTGCGAGCAGGTGGTCGACGCGTGTGCGGACCTGGTGGCGGATCTGACCGCGTCGTGCCCGGACCTGACGGTGCTGGCCACCAGCCGCACTCCGTTGATGATCGGTGCCGAATCGACATATCCGCTCTCGCCGCTACCGGTCGCCGGTGCGGCGTCACCGGCAGCGGAGCTTTTCACTCAGCGGGCGCGGGCGGTGCGGCCCTCGGTGCGGCTTGATCCGGCCGCGGTGGAGCAGCTCTGCACCACGCTCGACGGTCTGCCTCTGGCCATCGAACTGGCCGCGGCGCGGGTGCGCACGATGAGCGTGGAGGAGATCAACGAGCGGCTCACCGACCGCTTCGCCCTCCTGCACAGCAGCGACCGTTCGGCGCCGCGCCGGCACCGGACGCTGCACGCCGTCATCGAGTGGAGCTGGAACCTGCTGGGCGACCGCGAACGGGCTGCGATGCGCGCGCTGTGCAGCCTGCCGGGCGGTTTCACGATGGATGCGGCGCGGTGCATCGTGGGGGGAGGCGCCGGTCGCGGGAACGACGGCGCCGGGGCTGCCGATCTGTCCGTCGACACCGCGGTGGAAGGCCTCGTGGACCAGTCGCTGCTCGAGGTGACGGAGTACGAGCGGCCCGTCGGCATGCGATACCACATGCTCGAGACGGTGCGCGAGTTCGGGCTGCAGCGGCGTGATCAGGAGCCGAGGGTCCGCGCGGAGGCCGACCGGCGGTTCCGGGCGTGGGCCGCGGATTTCTCCACCCGCGTCGCGCGCAACGTGGTGGGCGGCACGGACGCGGCGGACGCGATGGTCGAGGTGGAGGCCGATCAGGAGAACCTCGTGGTGGTGCTGCGCTCCGCGCTCGACGAAGGTGAGACCGCCGTCGTTCTGCCCGTATTCGACGCGCTGGCCGTCTACTGGTCGGTGCGCGGATCTCATCCCGAGGCCGGTGTGTGGGCCTGGCGGGTGCACCAGCACCTGGACGACGTCGAGGGAGGCGACGGCCCGGGCGGCTGGGCGTACGACCCGGCACTCGACGTGGACGTCCTGCACACAGCGCTCCTGCTGATCATCGCCTACCAGTTCTTCCTGCAGGACCGGCGGTCGCTGGCCCGCACCCGGATCAGGATCCGCGCGCTGATGCGGGGACGGCCGGCCGTCGCGCCGGAACTGGATTTCCTGGAACGGCTCGTCACGGCGCCCACGGATCTCCGCCGGGGCCGGATCTTCGCGCAGGGCGCGCGTTCGGGCGACGCGGGCGTGCGCACACTGGCGCACTCGCTGCGCGCCAACGCCCACGAGAACGCCGGACGACGGGTGCAGGCGTACCGGGACGCTGTGTTCGCCCTGGACCTGGCCCGGCAGCGGGGCGACCGCTGGACCGAAGGCATGAACGCCCAGATGCTGGGGCAGTTGGCCAACCAGATGGGGCGCTACGAGGAGGCGGTCGGATATCTGCGGCAGTCCGCCCGGATCCTCTGGGACGTGCACGCGTACGAGGAGAGCATCCAGATCCGCGGGTTCATCGCCTCCGCACTGGTGGGCGCGGGACAGCCGGAGGCCGGACGCCGTGAAGCCCTGGCCGCCCGCGCCGCCGGCGAGCGCATGGTCCCGTCCGGCGGTACGAGCTCCACCGCCCAGTACCACTCTGCGATCGCCGCGGCGCTCGCCGAGGCCGAGCTGGCGGAGGGCAGAGTCGACAGCGGACTGCAGCTGTATTGGGAAGGGGTCGAGGAGGGGCTCGGCGTGCACGGCAACGAGGAGGCCGCCGGCATCGACCCGTATGTCAGCATGCTCCTGGCCGCCGCGGTCTGCGCGCACGTCGACGGTGGCTCGCTCGCGCGGGCGCGGTGGCTCGCCGGGACACTGGCGCGGGCGGTGGTCCCGCGGATCTCGGTGGGTGCGGCCGGCGGCGGGCGTACATTCATCGACCTGCCGGTCGCCGGGGCGGTCCTGATGGCGTTGGTGAGCGTGGGGCTGTCGGTCCCCGGAATCACGAAGCCGGCCGCGCAGATCCCTGCGGGGGAGCCGGCTGCGGATACCGGGCCGACCGGTCCGCCCCGGGACCCGGCGCGACGGTTGGCCTGGGAACTGGCGCTGGCGGGCCGCATCAACGCGCGCCAGGACTATCCGTCGATGCGGTATGCGCGGTGGTCGGCCGCGGCGCGTCTGGTGCTGGGCGATGAGGCGGTGGACGCCGAGGCCGCCCGCGTGGCGCGGCTCAGCCGTGAGGACACGGTCCTCGAGCTGGGGCGGGCGCTCGAACGGGACCGGCCCGCCCTCCAGTGAGGGCGGGCCGGTCGCCCGTGTCAGGCCCGAGGTCCGTGCGGGAGGCTCACGCCTTGCGCATATACGTGCGGACGGTCAGCGGCGCCACGATGATCACCAGCGCCGCGGCGGCCAGCAGGGTCCACAGCACCTCCATCCCGACGTGGCCGTTGTTCGCGAGCTCGCGCACGGCGCTCACCAGGTGTGAGACAGGATTGACCTTGACGAAGCCCTGCAGCCATCCCGGCATCGTCTCGACCGGCACGAACGCGTTGGACAGGAACGTCAGCGGGAACAGCACCAGCATCGACACGCCTTGCACGGTGGACGCCTTGCTCATCAGCACCCCCATGAGCGCGAAGACCCAGCTGATCGCCCAGGCGCACACGATCACCAGCAGGGCGGCCGCCACGACTCCGAGGACGCCGCCGTCGGGGCGGTACCCCATGGCGAGCCCGGTGACGAACGTGATGACCGTGGCGGTGGTGTAACGGACCACGTCGGCGAGCAGCGCGCCGGACAGCGGCGAGATCCGCGCGATCGGCAGCGACTTGAAGCGGTCGAATACGCCTTTGTCCATGTCCTCGCGCAATTGGGTACCGGTGACCATCGACGTGGTGATCACCGACTGGACCAGGATCCCCGGGATCACGACGGGCAGGTATCCCGCGACGTCTCCGGAGATCGCGCCGCCGAAAATGTACGTGAACATCAGCGTGAAGATCACCGGCTGGAACACCACGTCGATGAGCTGTTCCGGGTTGTGCTTGATCTTGAGCAGCCCGCGATAGCCCATGGTGCGGGTGTGGGCCAGAGCCTGGCGCATGCTGACGGTGTTCGTCGCCGGGGTGGTGCGGCGTGGGACCGCAGCGGCCTCGGCCGGCCGGGACGGCCCCGGCCGTGCGGGTGCGGTGGTCGTGGTCATTGCGTGCCCCCGTTCTCGGCCGACGCGCCCTGCGCGGAGGCCGGTGCTCCGGTGATGGTGAGGAACACCTCGTCGAGGCTGGGCTTCTGCACGGTCAGCCCGGCAGCGATGATCCCGTGTTCCCGCAGATGGATGAGAAGATCGGGCGTCTGGGCAGGATCGATCATCGGGGCCGTGAGCCGGCCTGATTCGGCCGTCGCCCCGACGGCGGTGCCCAGCGCCTCGGACATGAGTACCCGCGCCTCGTCGAGCCGGTCGGGGTCCGCCAGCGTCAACTGGAGAGACGAGCCCCCGACAGAGGACTTGAGATCGTCGGCGGTGCCGTCCGCCACCACCCGGCCGCGGTCGATCACCGCGATCCGGTCCGCCAGCTGATCGGCCTCGTCCAGGTACTGCGTGGTGAGCAGGACCGTCGACCCGTCGGCGACGAGCCGGCGGATGGTCTCCCACATCTGCGTGCGGGCGTGCGGATCGAGGCCAGTGGTCGGCTCGTCGAGGTAGAGCAGCGGGGGTGCCGCGATGAGGCTGGCGGCCAGGTCCAGCCGCCGGCGCATCCCGCCGGAGAAGTTCTTCAACGGGCGGTCGGCCGCCTCCGCCAGATTGAACTCCTCGAGCAGGTCTGAGGCCCGCTGCTTGGCGTCACGCCGGCTCAGACCCAGCAGGCGCGAGAAGATCACCAGGTTCTCGGTCGCGGACAGGTCCTCGTCGACCGAGGCGTACTGTCCGGTGACCCCGATGAGCGAGCGCACCGCAGTGGGCTCACGGAGTACGTCGTGACCGAAGATCCGTGCCTGCCCGGAAGTGGGCCGCAGCAGTGTGGCGAGCATGCGGATGGTCGTGGTCTTGCCGGCGCCGTTGGGGCCCAGGACCCCGTACACGGAGCCCGTGGGAACGCTGAGGCTCACGCCGTCGACCGCGCGGAAGCCGCCGAATTCCTTGACGAGATCCTCGGCCTCGATCGCCGGGGGACTGAGGGAGGCGGCCGTAGGCGGGGCCGCCGCGTCGATTGCTGTCATGGGCACCATCGTGCTGCGCCCCGCTTGCAGAACCCTTGCAGCGTGCCGACGCCCGCTTGCAGGCCGCTGTCGCGGCGACGACGGGCGATCGGGGAGGCGTTCCGGAACGGAGCGGCAGGATCAGCCGTCCCTCCGGAGCCGTGTGACCAATGCGCGCCGGTCGATCTTTCCGATGCTCCGGAGCGGTAGCTCGTCCAGCAGGAACATCTCTCGCGGAGCGGCCTTCGCCCCGAGCTGTGCTTCCGCGGCGGAGCGGAGCGCCGCGAGCGTCGGGGCGGGCCCGGCGCCGGGTACGACGGCCGCCGCCACACGTTGCCCGAGCCGCTCATCCGGCAGGCCGACGACGGCGCACGCATGCACCCCCGGCACCCGCTCGAGGACGGCCTCGACCACCTGCGGCACGATGGTGAGCCCGCCGGAGGTGATGGCTTCGTCCAGCCGTCCTGTCACAGTGAGTAACCCGTTGTCGAACACCCCGGCGTCGTCGGTGCGGAACCATCCGGGCTCGGCGAACGCCGGGTGGCCCGGGGCGTTCAGATACCCGGCCGCCAGAACGTCGCCGCCCAACAGGATCCGGGAGGTTTCCGGATCGATCCGCACGCGCACCCCGCCCAGCGGTGCCCCGTCGTACACGCAGCCGCCGCAGGTCTCGCTCATCCCGTAGGTGCGCACCAGTTCGACGCCGGCGGCGGCGGCCCGCTTCCGCAATGCCGCGGGCGTGGCGGCACCGCCGACGAGTACCGCGTCGAACGTGCGCAGAGCGTCGAGCGCACCCGGATGCCCGAGGACCTTGACCAGCTGTGTGGGAACCAGTGAGGTGTAGCGGCGCCCGGCGGATATGGTTCCCGCCGCCTCTGCGAACGCGGCCGGATCGAAACCGCCGGACACATCGAGGACCGTCGGCTCGGTGCCCGCCACGATCGAGCGCACCAGTATCTGCATCCCGGCGATGTGGTGCGGCGGCAGCGGCAGCAGCCAGTGCCCGGGCCCGCCGAGACGCTCGTGGGTGGCGCGGGCGCCGGCGAGCAGCGCCCGGCCGGTCAGCATCGCCCCCTTGGGCACGCCGGTGGTGCCGGAGGTGGCGATGACCATCGCGACGCCGTCTCCTACGGGTGTGCCGGGCGGGAGTGCCGAGGTGAGACGGTCGGACTCCATGCCGTCGCCGGCGGGCACGGGCAGGAGCGCGTCGCCCCGGCCGTCGATGGCTTCCGAGAGGCGGGGGAGAGCTGCGGCAACCTGGCCGGACGGCGGGACGCGCAGTACGGCAAGCCGGCGTCCACGGTTCCCGCCGATACCGCTCATCGGCGTTGGTCGTGCGGTTCGTGGTGCAGGTGCGCCAGCGGCCAGCCGCCCTCGACCAGGCGCGCGCGGACGCGGTTGACGTCGCGTTCCGCAGGCATCTCATTGGTGATCTTCGTGATCAACACCTGGATGTCGGCCTTGGTCACCGGGATGTCCCCGCGGGCGACGAGTTCATCGGCGAGCATCTCGACCTCGTCGTGGGATAGTCGTCGCTCCAGCAGGGCCAGCAGCGGGATGTAGTCCTGTTCGGGTACGCCCTCGGGGTAGCCGGCGCGCAGCCAGTCGACCACTGCCCCGATGATCGGCGGGAAACCCATCGTGCTGCCCTCCCCTAACTCCTGCTGCCGTGCTCCTCGTGGACCCCGCCGTCCGCCGCGCCGGATTCGACCGGGGCGTCGGCCCTGTCCGCCTCGACGGCCCCTTCCGCCTCGACGGCCCTGTCGGGGTCATCGGTCTCCGGGGCACCGGACGCGCGGGCGTGACGGAGCCACTCCGGGTCGTCGTCGATGCTCTCCGGGTCCGCCAGCGGCCATCCGCCTGCGGCCAGGTGTACGGCTACGCGGCGCACATCGTCGTCCGAGGGCGACTCGCCGGCGAGCCGGACGATGGTCTGCTCGATCTCCTCCACCTCGATGGGGGAGCTGACATCGGCGATGAGCGCATCGACGACTTCGCGGATCTCGTCGTCGGTGAGCCTGCGCTGCAGCACTGCCAGCAGGGGGAAGTAGTCCTTGGGGGGTACGCCGTCGGGATAGCCGTTGCGGAGCCACCCGATGACGGTGGAGATCAACGGGTGCACTTCTCCCTCCTCACAGCATCCGGAGTCCGCCGGTGGCGGCTCAGTGCCCGCCGGTGATGATGATCGCCGCGATGCCGATCGCCACGGCGGCGACGACCACGGCGAAACAGGCGTAGGCGCCGGCCCGGCGGGCCGGGGTGGGCGCGGCCGTGGTCGGCTGCCCGTCCTCGTCGACGCCCAGCGCTCCACCGTAGAGCAGTTTCAGGCCGATCGCGAACACGGCGGGGACGCCCGCCCCGAGCGCCAACCCGACGGCGACGACCTGCCAGAGCGAGTTGAGGGTGTTGGTGAGCGTCATCGCGCCGCCCCCTTGGAACGTCGGCGTCCGCCGCCGAGTGCGGCAGGCGATCGGAGTGCGTCGCGGTGGCCGCCGATGCCTCCGTGCCCCCCGGCCGCGAGTTCCACGCCGTCCAGGGCTATACCGGTCAGGGTGCCGTCGTCCTGGCCACCGCCGGCGAGGCGTGCGGCGGTGTCGGCGTCGGGGGAGTCCGCCGGGGCGGTATCCGACGCCCAGTCGGCGTTGACGTTGTCGGGCGTGACCGCCTGGCGCCGCGACCGGTTCCACATCCAGCCGGCCATCGTGAGCAGGATTGCGAAGACGACGATGACGCCGCTCGCGCCGCCGATGTAATGGGCGAGAGCCCAGCACACGGCTCCGACGAGGCCGGCTGCGGGCAGCGTGATCACCCAGGCGATGGCCATCCGTCCGGCCACGGACCAGCGGACCTCCGCGCCCTTGCGCCCGAGCCCGGTGCCCATGATGGAGCCGGTGGCCACGTGGGTGGTGGACAGCGGCAGGCCGAGGTGACTCGAGGTCAAAATGATGGCCGCGGACGAGGAGTCCGCGGCCATGCCCTGCGGGGAGTCGATCTCCACGAGGCCTTTGCCGAGCGTGCGGATGACGCGCCAGCCGCCGAAGTAGGTGCCGGCGGCGATCGCGATGGCGCACGCGGCCTTGACCCAGAACGGCATCGGGTCGTCGGAGCCGATGGCGCCGTGGGCGACGAGCGCCAGGAAGATCACGCCCATCGTCTTCTGCGCGTCGTTGGTGCCGTGCGCCAGCGAGATCATCGACGCCGAGCCGATCTGGCCCCAACGGAAGCCGCGGCCGCGCTTATCGGCGGGCACGGCCGACGTGATCCGGTAGATCAGCCGGGTGCCGACGGTGGAGACGAGGCCCGCGACCACGGGCGCCAGCAGCGCCGGCAGCACGACGCGGCCGAGCACTCCGCCCCATTCGACGCCCGAGGTGCCGAGTGCCGCCAGCGCCGCGCCGATCAGGCCGCCGAACAGTGCGTGCGATGAGCTGGAGGGCAGGCCGAACAGCCAGGTGGCCAGGTTCCAGATGATCCCGCCGACGAGGCCCGCGAAGACGATGAACAGCAGAGCCTCTCCCTGGACCGCGTCGAGGGAGACGATGCCCTTCGCGACGGTGGCGGCGACGGCGACCGAAAGGAAGGCGCCGAGAAGGTTGAGGGTGGCCGAGAGTGCCACGGCGACCTTGGGGCGCAGCGCCCCGGTGGCGATGGACGGGGCCATCGCGTTGCCGGTGTCGTGGAAACCGTTCGTGAAGTCGAACGCCAGCGCGGTGACGATCACGATCGTGAGTACGAGCAACTCTGCAGCCACAGCCCCGAGTGTGTGACTCCTCCGCGCAAATGTCTAACGCGCAAAAACCGTTGACCTGCATGTTACTGATCAGGTCGGCGAAAGTTCACCAAGTGTTCACCTCAGTGGCCCCCGCCTGTTGCCCGGGTCGGGGCATACGGGGCGGCCCGCGGCCTCCTGGCGTCCGGCCGGTGCGGTGTGCCGGACGGTCTAGGCGGTCCGGTCCGGGGGACGGCGCCCGTCGGATCCCTGCCCGGCGTAGCGCAGCGCCGCGCGCGCCAGCCCGGGGATCTCGCTGAGGGGCACCGTCGAGATCCGGTCCTCCGACGGCTCGCTGCGGCCGCGCAGCACCAGAGCCCTGGGGGCCGTCTCCACCTCGGTCAGCCGCAGGTTCCATGGCAGTTCCGGGACCGTCAGGGTGCGCACGCGCGTGCCGGGAAGCCTCCGTTCGCGGCCCCGCAGGTGCGGCCGGGTGCTCAGGGCCAGCCGTGAGACGTGCAGGCGGGACGGGGTGAACTGCAGATCGCCGTCCACCACCTGCGGCTCCACGATCACGTGCCCCAGCCGCTGGGCTCGGCTCCAGGAGGCGCGCATGACCCCGTCCGCATCGATGTCGACGGTGAGGTCGCGCAGCTGCGCCTGCACGAGGCGGCGGAGTTCCCGGGCCGAGAGGCGGACCTCGACGCCGATGGTGCCGAGTTCGATCGCCGGCGTGTAGGCGGTGCGCAGGCGGATGTCCCGGAAGTCCACCTCGGCGTGGTCCACCCGCACCTGCCTCGGCGATGCGGACGGCGCCGGCGGGCGGTCGCCCAACCAGTGCAGGTCCGCAGCGGTCAGGCGGATGCGGGCGAACTGCCCGCGGGCGAGGCTCAGCGAATCCACTTCGGTGTCGAGTTCCGTGGGCGTGAGCGTCAGGGTGCCCTCGCCCGCGCGCGTGCGCACGCGCCTGTGCAGGAATTGATCGGCCACCGACCGCATGGCGTTCTGGAGGAACTGCGCGGGGGTGAGCGGGACTGCGCCGCCCATCGGATTCAGCAGTGCGGCACCCACGTCGACCCCCAACAGGGACCTGCTCACGCCCAAACCCATTCCCACGCCGGTGTCGATGACGCGCTCGACGTCGCGCAGTCGCCGCTGCCAGCCGATGTTGAACGGGTCGAGAGGGTCGATCATGGGACCCGTCCGCCGGCGGGGCGTGCATCGTGCATGGCGATCTCCGGAGTCAGAAGGGAACGGCGCGGGACGCCCCCAGGCTAGCCTGCGTAGTCCCGGCGCACAGACGCGTCGTCGGGTGGCCGGGGCAGAGTGCCGGGCGGTCCGGTACGGGCCCGTCGCGGTGCGGCCTGAGGCACCGGCGGCACTGCCGCTCCGGCAGTAGACTGGAGGGCGACAGGAACCGGTCGGGGGCGGACGCGCAGATGCGGTCGGGTCGGGCGCGCAGGGAGGAGTGGCCGTGAACACCTACGTGCTGTTGGGGCTCGCCACCGTCGCGTATTGGATCGGCGGCTGGGACAACCTGAGCCACACCGTCGTGCACTTCGTGACGGGCTGAGAGTCCGTGACGGGCTGAGAGCAGGAAGGGCGGAGTCGATCGCGCGGGGGCGCCACGTTCAGTAGTGCCAGGGGTGCCCCGACCAGTCCGGGGCGCGCTTTTCCAGGAACGCGTCGCGCCCCTCGACGGCCTCGTCGGTCATGTACGCCAGGCGGGTCGCCTCGCCCGCGAACAGCTGCTGACCCACCAGGCCGTCGTCGAGCAGGTTGAACGCGTACTTGAGCATGCGCTGCGCCTGCGGCGACTTGCCGAGGATGGCGCGAGCCCACTCGATACCGGTGTCCTCCAGGCCGTCATGATCGACGACCTCGTTCACCGCACCCATCGTGTGCATCTGCTCGGCGGTGTACGCGCGGCCCAGGAAGAAGATCTCGCGGGCGAACTTCTGCCCCACCTGCCGGGCCAGATACGCGCTGCCGAACCCGCCGTCGAAGCTGCCCACGTCGGCGTCGGTCTGCTTGAACCGTGCGTGCTCACGGCTGGCCAGCGTCATGTCGCAGACGACGTGCAGGCTGTGCCCGCCGCCGGCCGCCCAGCCGTTGACCAGGGCGATGACGGGCTTCGGCATCATGCGGATCAGCCGCTGCACCTCGAGGATGTGCAGGCGCCCGGCGCGGCCCTTGTCCACCGTGTCGGCGGTCTCGCCGGCCGCGTACTGATACCCGCTGCGCCCGCGGATGCGCTGGTCGCCTCCGGAGCAGAACGCCCACCCGCCGTCTTTGGGGCTGGGGCCGTTGCCGGTGAGCAGCACAGTGCCCACGTCGGCGCTCATACGGGCGTGGTCCAGCGCCGCGTACAGCTCGTCGACGGTGCGGGGGCGGAACGCGTTGCGCACCTCGGGGCGGTCGAACGCCACCCGCACCGCGCCGATCTCCCTGTGGCGGTGGTAGGTGATGTCGGTGAAGTCGAAGCCGGGGACGGACTGCCAGTGCTCAGGGTTGAAGGTCACGGCTCGAGGGTAATGGGCGCGCACCCGGGACGGGTCACGGTCGTTCCGGGCGGCCGGCGGGCGGGCTCCGGCGATGCCCGTGCGGCCTGCGGCTAGCGTGCAGGTATGGACGAGACGACGCGCGCCCGCGCCCGCGGCGGTTTCCCGGTGTTCGAGGCGGCGCCCGACGACGGCGGCCCGCATTTCGGCCGGTTCGTCGCGGCGATGCGCGACCTGCAGGACCTTGCGGTCTCCGCCGCTCCGGACGATCCCGCGGTCTTCGGGCCCGCCGCCGACAAGGCGGAGGAATTGGCGGAGCTGCTGCGGCCGTTCGCCGCAGAAGAAGGCCGCTCGCCCGCCAACCGGTCCGTCGGCCTGCCGGGGCGGGGCAGCCTGCTGATGCTGCCGTGGACGCTCACGGGGTTGGAGCCGGGGCGCGTCACCGCGTCGGGGGTGTTCCGCCGCTATCACCTGGGCGGCAACGGCGCGGCCCACGGTGGGGTGCTGCCTCTGCTGTTCGACGACGTATTCGGCATGGTCACCCACGCCCAGGGGCAACCGGTCTCCCGGACCGCCTACCTGACCGTGAACTACCGGCACGTCACGCCGCTGGAGACGGAGCTCGCGGTGGAGGCGACCGTCGACTCGAGCGACGGGCGCAAGACCTACGTGTCCGGGCGGCTGTGGGACGGGGACACGCTGCTCGCCGACGCGGAGGCGCTGATGGTGCGGCTGCGGCCGTGGCAACCGTGAGCGGGCCGGCGTGACGGGGTGCACGGACCGGGCGGCGCCGGACGGAGGCCCGGATCCCGTACCGCCGCTGGAGGAGCTGCGCGCAGGCGCAGTCGTCGTCTCGATCCCGATGAGGGTGCGCTTCCGGGGCATCACCGAACGTGAGGTGATGCTGATCCGCGGGCCGCACGGGTGGGGCGAGTTCGGGCCGTTCGAGGAGTACGGCGATGACGAGTCGGCGCAGTGGCTGGCGTCGGCCGTCGCGTCGGCGTGGTCGGCCTGGCCGCAGCCGCGCCGCGCGGTGGTGCCGGTGAACGCGACGGTCCCCGCGGTCGCGCCGGGGCAGGTACCCGAGGTGCTCGATCGATTCCCGGGCGCGCGCACGGCGAAGGTGAAGGTGGCCGAGCGCGGGCAGTCGCTCGCGGACGACCTCGCGCGTGTGGCGGCGGTGCGCGAGCGGGTGCCGACGGTGCGGGTGGACGCCAACGGCGGGTGGTCGGTGGACGAGGCGGAGCAGGCGCTGCGCGCGCTGACCGCGGACGGCCCGTTGGAGTACGCCGAACAGCCGTGCCGCACGGTGGCCGAGTTGGTGGAATTGCGCGGTCGCGTGCGCAGCGTGCCGATCGCCGCCGACGAGTCCATCCGCAAGGCCGGGGATCCGCTGCGCGTGGTGCGGTCGGGCGGGGCGGATGTGGCCGTGGTGAAGGTCGCGCCGCTGGGGGGAGTGCAGCGCCTGCTTGCGATCGCGCGGCAGGTGGGCGTGCCGGTGGTCGTGTCGAGCGCGATCGATTCCGCCGTGGGTATCGGGGCGGGCCTCGCTGCGGCTGCGGCCCTGCCCGCCCTGCCGCACGCCTGCGGTCTGGGCACCGGAGGTCTGCTGACTGCGGACGTGGCCTCGCCGCCCACGCCGGTGATCGACACTGACGCGGGCCTGGCGCTGCCCGCCGGTCGCGTGGAGCCGGATCCGGAGCGGCTCGAGCTGCTGGCCGCCGCGCCGGACCGACGGCGCTGGTGGTACGAGCGGCTCGAGCGTTGCCACCGCGTGCTGTCCGGGGCCGGCCCCGGCAGGTGATGACCGTCTCGCAGTGGCTGCTGTGTGATGTGCAAGACTTACCGATCGGTAGGGATGTCGGTGCGTGCATCGGCATCCGACGGTCGGCACGGGAGGGACGCCGCATGGGGCTCGACGGGCGCAGCGCGGGAATCGCAGCACGAGGACGGGAACGCGGGCGTGGTGCACACCCGCGTGGCCGGCCACGGCGACGGCCCGCCGCGGTGCTCGCCGCCGCGGTGCTGGCGCCTGCCGCGCTGATCCCCGCCGCATTGGTCCCCGCCGCCGTGGTGCCCGGCGTCGCCCAGGCGCAGCCCGCCGGGCCCGCGCAGTCGGTGGGGGACGCCGGCGTGCAGAGCCTGGACGATGCCGTGGAGTTCGAGCAGCGCTCCGGCTCCTCGGACCTCGAGGCGGTCGACGGCGTCTCCGGGTCCACCGCGCTGCCGGGGTTCGGGGCCTCGCTGGGCACCGAGGGGTCGATGGACGTGTACGGCTCGGCCAACACCGCGGGCACTCCGATCCTCGGCGTCGGCTCCACGGATCCGGCCACGGGTCCGACCGGGTCGACACTGTCGGATTCGCCCGCTGCGCAGAACGTCGAGCAGTTCTACGTCCCTCCGGCGGACCTGCCGGACGCCCCGGGCCGGATCGTCCGTTCCGCCCCCTCGCACCTGGCGTGGTCGGTTCCGGGGACGGACGGTCCGTACCCGGGCGAGGCGACGCGCATCATGTACACCTCGCGTGACACGCACGGCAACCCTGACGCCGTCACCGGCACCTTCTTCCGGGCGCAGGCGCCGTGGACGGGTCCCGGTGAGCGTCCGTTGATCGTCATAGCCCCGGGCACGCAGGGCCAGGGCGACGCGTGCGCGCCGTCGCGGCAGATCAACGCGCTGGTCTCCGGCTCGGCACAGTCCGGGCCGATGGTGGAGTACGAGATGATCCCCGCGGCGATCTGGCTCGCCAAGGGCGCGAACGTGGTGCTCACCGACTACGAGGGGCTGGGTACGCCCGGCACCCACACCTATGTCAACCGCGCGTCGGAGGCGCACGCAGTGATCGACGCGGCGCGCGCCGCCGGTGACCTGCAGGACTCGGGCGTCACCGGCACCACGCCGGTCGGCATCTACGGCTACTCGCAGGGCGGCGGCGCTGCTGCTGCGGCGGCGGAACTGCTTCCGGAGTACGGCCCGGATATCGCGCCGCGCGTCGCCGGCGTGGTCGCGGGAGCTCCCCCGGCGGACCTGCGGGCGACGCTCGAGCAGGTGGACGGCACGTCGCTGGCGGGCGTCATCGGCTACGCGCTGAACTCCATGCGGGCCGCCTACCCGGAGGTGGTCGAGCCGGTTCTCGACGCGGAGATCAACGACCGGGGACGGCGGATGCTGGACGCCGTCGCGCAGCAGTGCATCGGTGAGACCGCGGCCCAGTTCGGCTTCGCGGACACCGGGCAGTTCACGAAGACCGGCGAATCCCTTGCGCAGATCATCGCGCGCTACCCGGAGGTGGCCGGGGTCATGGACGACAACCGGATCGGCACGCGCAAGCCGGAGGCGCCCGTCCTCGTGCTCAGCGGGACGAACGACGACATCGTGCCGCACGGGCAGGCGCAGCAGCTCGCGGCGGACTGGTGCACGCTGGGCGCGAACGTGCGGTTCGACGACTTCGTCGAGCCTTCGATCCTGAACGGGGCAGGTATCGGCCACGTCATACCGATGCTGGGCGGTGCGCCGACGTTCATCGACTGGATGGACGCCCGTTTCGCCGGGGAGCCCGCGCAGAGCACCTGCGGTTGACGGGCCGGGGCCTCCGGGCATGCGCGGCACCGGCGGCCCCGGGTAAGCACGGAAGGATCGGACGCAACGGTGGATCGAGTGAACGTGTTCTAGTTATGATGGTGCCATCGTCACGGCGCGTGCACCGATGCGCGTCGGACCACGAGGTGGCGCCGGGCTGACGGATTCGGATGCGTGGCGCGTGCGGCTGACAAGGCGCACAGGACGCGAACGTGAGGACAGTCATGGCATATGTGATCACTCAAGCGTGTTGCAACGACACGGCCTGCGTCGACGTCTGCCCCGTCGACTGTATTCGCCCCACGATGGACGACGAGCTGTTCGCCACCACCGAGCAGCTCTACATCGAGCCGACCACCTGCATCGACTGCGGTGCGTGCGTGGACGCCTGCCCGGTGGACGCGATCTTCCCGGAAGACCAGCTCAGCGAGCAGAACGCCAAGTACACGCAGATCAACGCGGAGTACTTCGACAAGCATCCGCTGGTGGTGGACTGGGACTCGTTCGTCCCGCCGTCGCCGATCGTGGTCCCCAAGGATCAGGCGCCGCTGCGGGTGGCCGTGGTGGGTGCGGGACCCGCCGCCACCTATGCGGCCGAGGCGGTGGTCACCCAGGGCGGCCGCTCCGTGGAGGTCGACATCTTCGACCGCCTGCCCTCCCCGTGGGGGCTCGCGCGTGCCGGCGTGGCGCCGGACCACCAGGGCACCCGCATCATCACCGACACCTTCGAGACGATGGTGCGCAAGCCGTCGGTCGCCGCGCACCTGGGGGTGGAGGTCGGCACCCACATCAGCCACGACGAGCTGCTCGCGCACCACCACGCCGTGATCTACGCCGTGGGGGCGTCCACCGACCGGCACCTGGGGATCGAGGGCGAGGACCTTCCCGGCAGCGTCTCCGCCACCGACTTCGTCGCCTGGTACAACGGCCACCCGGACCACGCCGGCGACCACTACGACCTGTCCGGCGAACGCGCGGTCGTGATCGGCAACGGCAACGTGGCGCTGGACGTGGCGCGGGTGCTGGTGACGTCGCCCGACGAGCTCGCCGCAACCGATATCGCCGACCACGCGCTGGCCGCGTTGCGGGAGAGCAATATCCGCGAGGTGGTCATCCTGGGGCGGCGTGGCCCGGTGCAGGCCGCGTTCACCAGCAAGGAACTGATGGGCCTCGACGACGTGCCCGGCGTCGACATCGTGGTCGACCCGGCCGACCTGGAGCTCGACGAGCACAGCGCGGCCTTCCTCGAATCCGACGAGTGCCCGTTCCCCGTGCCCCGCAAGATCGAGTGGCTGCGCGAGTACGCCTCGCGCACCCCGGATCCGGACCGCAAGCGGATCGTGCTGAAGTTCCTCGGTTCACCGCAGGCGATCGAGGGCGACGGCCGAGTCGAGCGGCTGAACGTGACGCGCAACGAGATCGTCGCCGACGGGTCCGGCCGGCTGGCGGCGCAGCCCACCGGCGAGACGGAGACCATCGACACGGGGCTGGTCCTGCGGTCGATCGGCTACCGGGGCACCGGCGTCGACGGGGTCCCGTTCGATGAGCGGCGCGGCGTCATCCCCAACGAGGGCGGGCGCGTGGTGGACCCGGAAGGCGGCGAGCCGCTCGAAGGCGTGTACGTGACAGGCTGGATCAAGCGCGGCCCCACCGGCACGCTCGGCACCAACAAGAAGTGCGCCGGTGAGACCGTCGAGCACCTGGCGGAGGACGTCAAGGGCGGGCTGGCACAGCGCCCGGTGGAGAGCCGTGAGGCCCTCGACAAGCTGCTGGCGGGGCGCAACCCGGACGTGGCGGGCTTCGCCGAGTGGCGGCTGCTGGACCAGGCGGAGCTCGCGGCCGGCGCGGACGCCGGGCGCCCCCGGGTCAAGGTGACCGATCTGCGGACGATGGTCGACATCGAGAAGGGCCGCAGCTGACCCCCGCCGACGGTCCGCAGGCGGCGTCGCGGGGGCTCCGGCCGCGCCGCGATGCCGGCGGCGTGGGATCCTGGAACACGTGAATCCGTCCACGGCGCAGGCTGCCGTCATCGTCGACGAGCTGGTGCGCGGC
>CAYVJJ010000009.1:0-27347 GCA_964451655.1 uncultured Mycobacteriaceae bacterium
CGCGAGGACATGCTCCGCGCCTCGCACGGCGCCTGAGCCGAGCCGCTTCCGCGAAGCCCCGCCCCGGGCCGGTCCCGGGGCGGGGCTTCGCGTCCGCCGGGGTGCGCTCCGCCGCCGGATTCCGCGAAAACCCCGGACGATCGTCCAGCCTGCTCGTAACCTGACGCGGACGGGCCCGGGATCCGCCAGGCCGTCCCGCAGGCGAGAGAGGACCGATCATGCGCACCATGTCCACCGGCGACGGCACCGAGTCCTCCGGCGGCGGCACCGCGCACCCCGGCGGGCGGCGCATACGGGCGCGGGTCCTCACCGCAGTGCTGGCGGGCGTTCCCGTGCTGGCGGCCGCCCCGGTCCTCGCCGCACCGGCTGCCGCCCAGCCGTCTGCCGCCCAGCCCTCTGCCGCCGCCCCCGATTCCGGCTCCGACCCCTTCTACACCGCCCCCGCGGACCCCGGCGCGCACGCGCCCGGGCAGATCATCCGGCAGCGCCCCGCGCAGATCCGCCTCGGCGGCGTGGATGTCCCGGTACGGGCGAGGACCGTCCTCTACCGCTCCACCGACACGCACGGCGCACCGATCGCGGTGAGCGGCACCGTCCTCGTGCCGGAGCAGCCGTGGACCGGCGCCGGGGCCCGTCCGCTCGTGGTCATCGCCCCGGGCACGCAGGGCCAGGGCGACCAGTGCGCGCCGTCCAAGACCATGCCCACGGGCGAGTCGACCGACAACCTGGGCCAGGCGGCGGTCTTCCTGGCCCAGGGCTACTCTGTGGCGGTCACCGACTATGAAGGCCTGGGCACCCCCGGTGTCCACACCTACATGAACCGCCTCTCGCAGGCCCGCACCGTGCTGGACATGGGCCGCGCGGCCAAGGCGCTGGGCGACCCCGCGATCGCCGCGGACGCGCCGGTGGGCCTGTGGGGGTATTCGCAGGGCGGCGGTGCGGTGGCCTCGGCCGTCGAGCAGGTCGACGAGTATGCACCGGGCCTCGGTGTGCGCGGGGCGTTCGCCGGGGCCCCGCCCGCGGACCTGGCGGTGACCACCGAGCGGATCGACGGCAGTCGTCTGTCCGGGGCCATGGGCTACGCCGTCAACGGGCTCGAGGCCGATTATCCGCAGATCACGGGTGCCGTGGACGCTGCGCTGAACGACCGCGGCAGGCAGCTGCTGCAGGACACGGCGACGCAGTGCACCGACGGCACCGTCGAGGAGTTCGGCGGCGAGCCCAGCACCGCGTTCACCGCGTCGGGCGAGCCGATCGAGACGCTGCTCGACGAGGAGCCGATCAAGTCCGTGGTCGACGCCCAGCGGATCGGCACGCTGCGGCCCGACGTCCCCGTGTTCGTCGTCACCGGCGACTCCGACGACATCGTCCCCGCGCGGACGGTGCGCACGCTGGTGCACCAGTGGTGCGGCCTCGGCGGTGCGGTCACCTTCCGCGACTACCCCACCCCGCCCATCGCCCCCATGGTCAACCACGTGCTCGCGATGCCGCTGGCCATGCCGGAGGCCGTCGGCTGGCTGGGGCAGCGCCTCGCCGGGGTCCCGGACGCCGGGACGTGCGGCGCATGACGGTGCCGCGCCGGCGCGCGGCCTGAGACAATCAGGGCGCGAGTCCCGGTCCCCGACGGAAGGCCCCGATGAACACACCGACCCCCGGCGCGCTCGACGGCTACCGTGTCCTGGAGTTGGGCACGTTGATCTCCGGGCCGTTCGCGGGCCGGCTCCTCGGCGACATGGGCGCCGACGTCATCAAGGTCGAGGCGCCGGACCGACCCGACCCGCTGCGCACATGGGGGCAGGCGGAGCAGGACGGGCACCGCTTCTTCTGGACGGTGCACGCCCGCAACAAGCGCTCGGTGACACTGGATCTGCGCACCGAAGCCGGGCGCGCGGTGCTGCTGGACCTGGTCGAGCAGGCCGACGTGGTGCTGGAGAACTTCCGCCCCGGCACCCTGGAGCGCTGGGGGCTCGGATACGACGTGCTCAGCGGCCGCAACCCGCGCGTCGTGCTGGCCCGCGTGTCCGGCTACGGCCAGACGGGGCCCATGGCATCACGCCCCGGCTACGCTTCGGTGGCCGAGGCGGTCAGCGGGCTGCGCCACCTCAACGGCTACCCGGACCAGCCGCCGCCCCGGCTGTCGCTCTCGCTCGGCGACACGCTCGCCGGCATGTTCGCCGCGCAGGGGATCCTCGCCGCGCTGCTGGCGCGCGAGCGCACCGGCCGCGGCCAGGTGGTGGACGTGGCTCTCACGGAGGCGTGCCTGGCCGTGCAGGAGTCGACGATCCCGGATTACGACCGGGGCGGGATCGCGCGCGGCCCTTCCGGGACCCGTCTGGACGGGATCGCACCGTCGAACATCTACCGCGCCTCCGACGGCAGGTGGGTGGTGATCGCCGCGAACCAGGACACCCTCTTCGCCCGGCTGTGCGCGGCGCTCGGCAGGCCGGAGCTGGCGGGCGACCCTCGCTTCCACGACCATCTCGCACGCGGTCGGAACCAGGACGAACTCGACGCGATCATCGCCGCGTGGGCGGCGGAGCGCACCTCGCAGCAGGTGATCGACGAGCTGACGGAGGCTCAGGTGGTGGTGGGCCCGGTGAACACGGTGGCCGAGGTCGTCGAGGACCCGCATCTGCGTGCCCGCGGGATGTTCGTCGAGCACGACGACCCCCGCATCGGCGAACCGGTGCTGGGTCCCGGGATCGTGCCCAAGCTGTCCGCGACGCCCGGCTCGGTGCGCACGGCGGGCTCGCCCGCACCGGGCGCCGACAACGACGCCGTGTACTCGGGGCTGCTGGGGTATGCGCAGGACCGGCGCGATGCGCTGCGTGGAAACGGGGTGATCTAGATGGGCCGGCCGGGCGTTCCGTCCGTCAGCATCCGCGAGGTGGGGCTGCGGGACGGGCTGCAGATCGAGGAACCGGTCCCCACCGAGGCGAAGGTGCGGCTTCTGGAGGCTCTCGTGGCCACCGGGGTGCCGCGCATCGAGCTCACCGCGTTCGTATCGCCGCGGGCCGTGCCGGCGATGGCCGACGCGGCGCAGATGGCCGAAGCCGCACGGGCTCTGGGCGCCGACCGCGGCGCGGGGCGGGCCCTTCCGGTGTTCTCCGCCCTGGTGGCCGGGCCCGGCGGTGCACGCCGCGCGGTCGACGCGGGCATCACGACGCTGGAATACGTCGTCTCCGCCGCCGACGGGCACAGCACGGCGAACGTCAAGGCCACGACCGCCGAGGCGCTCGAGCGGACCGCCGAGGTCGCGGAGATCGTGCACGGCGCGGGCGGGCGCCTGGAGGTCATCATCGCCACCGCGTGGGACTGCCCGTTCGACGGCCCCACCGATCCGGACCGCACGCTGCGGGTGGCGGCCGGCGCGCTCGCCCGCGGCGCGGACTCTCTGGCGGTCGCCGACACCATCGGCACCGCCACCCCCGGCAGGGTCACCGCGCTGATCGGCCGCCTCCGAAGCGAACTGCCGCCCCAGGCGTTCGGCGCCCACTTCCACAACACCCGCGGCGCCGGGCTGGCCTGCGCTTGGGCGGCGGTGCAGGCGGGCGTCACCGAGCTCGACGCGTCGTCCGGCGGGCTCGGCGGCTGCCCGTTCGCCCCCGGCGCCAGCGGCAACATCGCCACCGAGGAACTGGTCTACCTGCTCGAGGACTCCGGGATCGCCACCGGGGTCGACCTCGATGCGGCGTTGTCCGCGGCGACGCTGGTGGAGGAGATCGTGGGCCACCCGGCGTCCAGCAATCTGCTGCGCGCCGGGGACCGCACGCGGACGCCTGCGGACGCGGAGCCCTGATCGCCGGGCTGTCCCTGCCGGTCCTGGCCGGTCTGGCGCTGCTGAGCCTGGTCGGCGGAATCGGCATCACCGCCCTCGGCCCCGGCGGGGTGCTGCCCACCATCGGGCTGTTCACGCTGACCGGCCTGGCCGCCCCGGTCGTCGCGGGCACCGCTCTGGTCACGCACGTGGCCACCGGCATCGCCGGCACCGCCGCCTTCACGCGCTCCGGCCAGCTGCGCTCGCCGCCGGTGCGGAGGACCGCGCTGCTGCTGTGCGCGGCGGGGGTGATCGGCACACCGCTGGGTGTCCTCGTCACCGCGGGGCTCTCGCAGCGGGCGTTCGGCATCATCCTGGCGGCGATCGTCGCCGCGGTGGCGCTGCTGCTGTGGCATCGGGAGCGCGCATCGCCCCGCGCGGTGGACGGGGAGGCCGGCGACGGCGCCGACATCGCCTACCGCACACGTCATCCAGGCACACCGACCGTCGCGGGGATCGGAATCGCCGTGGCGGTGGCATCGGGGATCGTGGGAATCGGCGGGCCGATGCTCGCGGTGCCGATGCTCATCGCCTGCGGGGTCCCGGTACTCGAGTCCCTCGCGGCGGCGCAGGCGCAGTCGATAGTCATCGCCGCGATCGGGTCGATCGGCTACGCCGCGTACGGCGCCATCGACTGGCCGCTCGCACTGCTCATCGGAATCCCCGAGCTGGCGGGGGTCTTCCTGGGCTGGCGGATCGCCCGCGCCCTGCCGACGCACACGCTCAAGCGGGCGCTGATCGTCGTCCTGCTGGCACTCGCACCGTATCTGGCGCTCACAGCGTGACGCCGCGCCGGTTGCGCGCCCCTGGCCCTGCACCGCCGCGCCCGGTCCGTCACCGCCGCGCCGGAGCCCCCGGAACGAGCCGGCGCCGAGGGGCGGAACCCCTCGGCGCCGTGCCGTTTCGTCCGAGCACCGGTCACGCGGTGCCGGGCCGCCCTGGTCAGGCCCCGATCACCGCGACGTTCCCGCTGCCGCGGTCGGTGACCAGCGCCGTGGAGGTCAGCGGGTTGTAGCCGACGCCCAGCGGAACGCCGCCGATGTGCAGCTCGGAGATCTTGGTGCCGGCGCCGGCATCGATCACCGACACGCGGCCCGGGTCGTCCGGGTCGGTGCTGCCCTTGCCCTCGTCGCCCTTGGCCGTCAGGTGCGGCACCACGCACACCGCGCTCACCGGGTTGCAGTCGATGCCGATGGGCTGCGCGCCCACGTCGATGCTGTCGACCACCGCGTCGGTGTTCACGTCCACGACGTCCACCGTGCCGCCGCCGAACGCGTCCACGTACAGCTTGCCGCGCATCGCGTCCAGGTACATGTTCTGCGGGCCCTCGCCGGTGGTGACGGCGCCGAGCTTCGCGTTGGTGTCCGAGGCGTACTCCGTCACGGTGTCGTCGCCGGTGGTGGCCACCCAGTAGCTGCCGCGCACCGGGTCCACCGCGATCTGCACGGGCGTCTCACCGGTGGGGACCTCGGCCGTGACCGCGTTGGTCCTCCCGTCGATCACCTTCACCGCGTTGTCCCCGGAGACGGCCAGGTAGACGAGGTTGCGCACCGGGTCGGCCTCGATCCCGTGCCCCTTGCCGACGTTCTCGATGGTGTCGATCACCCCGCCCCCGGCGCCGTCGATGACGGTGACGGTCTCATCACGGGTGTCGGAGGTGTAGACCCGCTGGGTGACCGGATCGACGGTCACACCGTAGGGGGCGTGCTCGAGGGCGATCGTCTGCAGCGTCGCGTGGGTGGTCGAGTCGACGACCGTGATCGTCTTGGCGTTCGGGCTCGCCAGGTAGGAGCGGTTGTGGACCGGATCGACGGCCACCTCGTAGTTGCCGTCGGCCACCTGCACGGTGTCGATCACCGCGGGGGAGCCGGAGGGGGCGAGCGACCCCGTCGAGCCCGCCGGTGCGGGCGCCGCCATCGCGGGGCCCGCCGTCGCGGCGAGCATCCCCGCGGCGGCCGCCGCAGTGAGGAACCGGCGCGCGGCGCGTCCCCTCGTGTTCGCAGTTCGGTCCATCAGTCCGTCCTCTCCTCTCACTTCATCTCCCGGCGTCCGCGGGCCGGGTCCGCATGCGGTCAGGCGCTGTGCGCGGCGGCGAACGCGTCCACCACGACCTGCGTGGTGGCCACGGAGGCGCACCGGCGCGCAGCGTAGTCGATGGCCATCTCGTGTTCGGCGCGCGTGAAATCCGCGACGGCGTCGGCCACGAAGAACGGCTGGATGTCCCGCATGAACGCCTCGGTGGCCGTGGTCAGGCACCCCAAGTGCGCGTACACGCCGGTGATGATCAGCTGGTCGCGCCCCAGGAACCGCAGCACGTCGCTGAGCTCGGTGCGCTGGAAGGCGCTGTAGCGCCACTTGGTGATGAGCACGTCGTCCGGTGCGGGCGCGACCGCGTCCACCACCCGGGTGTGCGCCGGTTCATCGGACATCCCCTTGCCCCAGAAGTCGGCGAGCAGCCCCCGCTGCGCCGGGTCCTGGTCGCCCGGCTGCACCGAGTACAGGACCGGGACCCCCTGTGCGGCGCACATCTCCCGCAGCGCGCCGATGTTGCGGCAGAGCTCCGGGACCGGCTCCTGCGCGGGGTCGTACGCGTCCAGGAAGTACTGCTGCATGTCGTGGACCAGCAGCGCGCACCGGCGCGGATCCGGTCGCCAGGAGGCGCGGTTGGCGTCGAGGTCCGCGGCGGGGATCGCGTAGGGGGTGATGGCGGGGATCGGCATGGCTCAGTGGTCTCCGTTCCGTCTCGGGTTCGACGATGCTCGGGTGTTCGACGACGCGCCGGGCGCTCGGCGGTATTCGGTCACCGGAAGGGGCCTGCCCTGCTCAGCCGGTGCGCAATGCCGGATCGGGTTCCATTGCCTCCCCGACGGCATCGAGCATCGTCCGGAATTTCGCGGTCGTCTCGGCCAGCTCTGCGGCGGGGTCGGACCCGGGCACGATGCCGCCGCCCGCGTACAGCCGGGCCGTCGGGCCGGCCAGCTCTGCGCAGCGGATGGCGATGGCCCACTCCCCGTCGCCGTCGGCGTCGCACCAGCCGACGAAGCCGCTGTAGAAGCCGCGGTCGAAAGCCTCGATACCGTCGATCCGGTCGCGGGCCCGGTCCGTGGGCGTGCCGCAGATCGCCGGGGTCGGGTGCAGCGCCAGCGCCAGGTCGAGCGATGTGATCTCCGGGTCCGCCACGGTCCCGGAGATGGGCGTCGCCAGGTGCCACATCGTGGGGGTCGACACCAGGATCGGGCGCGGAGGCACCACCAGGGTGGCGCACAGCGGCGCGAGCGCGTCGGCGATCGCCTCGACCACGATCGCGTGCTCCACCTGGTCCTTGGCCGACGCCTGCAGCAGTTCGGCGCGCCGCCGGTCCTCGTCGGGATCGATGCTGCGCGCGGCGGATCCGGCGAGCGGGCACGAACGCACCCGCTCGCCCCGGCGCGACGCCAGCAGTTCCGGGCTGGCGCCGACCATGGTGCGCGCGTGCGCCGTCCCCCGTCCTGCTGCGCCCCCCGCGTCGTCTGCGCCGGAGGGCATCCGCGCGGCGAAGGTGTAGGCCTCGGGGTGGCGGCGCCGCAGCGCGTCGAGCACGCGGACCGGATCGACCGGGCCGTCGCCGCGCAGGCGCATCGTCCGGGCGATCACGAGTTTGCGCAGCTCCGGGTCCGACCGCATCGCCTCGAGGGCCGCCTCCACCGCCTCCATGTGCCCGTCCGGGCTCGGGATCTCCGTGGTGCGGATGGCCTTCCGCCTCCCGAGATCGTTCCCGTCCGCGTGATGCGGACGCTGCGGGGCGTCCGGCCGACGGCTGAGCGCGGCAGGCGCCGTGCGGACCCGGTCCGGCAGCACGAGGTGCGCCGGGCGCCGGGTGTCGAACGGCACGGCCCCCACGACCCGGGCCGGCCGGCCGTCGCCGTCCGTGCGGCCGCGCAGCACCTCCCGCACGGCGGGGGAGCTCTCGGCGGCGCTCACCTCCGCGGCGACGGCTCCACCCCCGGACGCGAGCAGCACCCCGCCCTCCGTGGCGAAGTAGAAGTCCCCCTGCGAATACGCGTCCAGCGGCGAAGCCGGTGCGGGACCGCCGGCCTCCGGCGCGCGGACGTCGGGATATGCGGCTGCGGGCAGTGCCATCGCGCCTCCTGTCGTTGCGTGCCGGTGCGCCGGCCCGTCTGGTGTGCTGGTCTTCCCGCCCGGCGCGCCGCGTGCTGCGGAGCGGCGCCCGGGCACCGTGCGTCAGGCCCGGAGGGTCGCCCCGCCGTCCACATAGAGGTCGTGCATCGTGATGTGCCGCGCCCGGTCCGAGAGCAGGAACACCACGGCCTCGGCGACGTCCACGGGATCGGCGATGCGCCCCAGGGGGATGCCCGCCTTGAACGTCTCGAGGGACCCGCGGATCACCGACTCCGCGTCCACGCCGTCGTGCCACATGCCCCGCTGCATATCGGTGTCGGTCGAGCCGGGGGCCACCACGTTGCACCGGATCCCGTGCGGGGCGAGCTCCAGGCCCAGGCATTTGGTGAACATCGCAGCGGCGGCCTTCGAGGCCGCGTATGCGGCCATCGAGGCGCGCGGGACGCCGGCGGCGTTCGACCCCACCGTGACGATGGCGCCCGCACCGCGCGGGACCATCGACCGCGCCACCGCCCGCGACACCGTGAACACTCCGGTGGCGTTCACGTCGAACGGGCGCGCCCACTGCGCGTCGTCGGTGTCGACCACGTCGCCGGTGGCCAGGACACCCGCGACGTTGGCGAGCACGGATATGGGCCCCAGCTCCGCCTCGACCCGCGCGACCACGGCGTCGACGGCACGGGAGTCGGCCACGTCGCAGCCGTAGGCCCGTCCGCCGTCGGGGACGCCGGCCTCGGCTGCGCCGGCATCGAGGTCGACGGCGGCGACGGTCGCCCCGCGCGTGGCCAGTTCCGCCGCCACAGCCGCGCCGATGCCCCGCCCGGCTCCGGTCACCAGGGCCACCCGCCCGGCGAATTCAGCGGCATCCATGCAGTCTCCGTTCCAATGCTACGGTTAGCCTAACCTAACATCTTGCACCGGAGTCACCAAGCCGGGCAAGGTGATTCATTCCACACCGGCGGTGAGCGCGGCCAAACCGGCGGCGATGCCGACCCGCCAGCATGCGCGGTCGTGCCCGCCGCTGAACTCGCGGTAGTCCAGGCGGCAGTCCCGCCCGGCGAGCACCTGACGCAGCCGGCGCGCGGGCGCCACGTTCACCCACTCGTCGCAGCCGACCTCCAGGTAGATGCGCCGGGGAAGGCGGGGGCTGCGTGCGAGCCGGTCCGTCAGCCACTCCTCGCGCCGGTCCCCGTCCCTGCCGCCCCACCACAGCGACGGCGACTGCGCCAGGACGCGGCCGATCCGGTCCGGTTCCGTCGCCGCCGCGTGCAACGCCGCCAGACCGCCCAGACTCTGCCCGGCGATGATCGTCCGGTCCGGATCGCCGCCCGCCCCCCACGAGGACTGCGCCCAGGGCAGGAGCTCGTCGACGAGGAAACGCACGAACGGCCCGTGGCAGGCCAGTTCTTCGGCGCGGGAGGCCCGGTCCAGCGCGTCGACGCCCACGGCGACCATCGGGGGGATCGTCCCCTCGGCCGTGAGCCGGTCGAGCGCCGGGGCGATCCCCAGGGTCTCGAACCACATATCACCGTCCAGCAGAACCAGCAGCGGATACCCCGTCGTCCCCCGACGGCCGGAGCCGCCATGGCCGGTGCCGCCCTGCGGCGTATGAACCCACACCCGTCGGCGGCCGCCGAGCACGGCGCTGTCGATCCCCGTCTCCGTCACGGCGCCGCACGTCCCCGCGGCCGCGGGCACGAGGTGGTGCGCTGCGGGTGCGGACGGCATCGACGCGACGCTCTTGGCGGGCGTGCCGGCCGGTTGCGGGAGCCGGTCCGGGTTGAGCGGGTCGGGCACCGGCACGGCGGCCCCGGTCTCCGCGCCGTCCCCCTCCTCCGCGACCACGTGGTAGCTGCCGCGCCAGTCGGAGGGCAACCGGTAACTGAGCCACCACACGTCGGTGCCCGCGACGTTGCGCATCGCCGACGCCGCCGGATCCGCCGGGTCGTGCAGCTTGTTGACGAAGGCGGTCACGCGCCGCGTCTCCGCGGTCCCCCGCCACAGGAACGTCGCGATCACCTCGTCCGCGCCCCCGGCGGCGCGCTCACCGACGATCTCCGGGGCGGCGCACTCCTCGATCAGCGGGGTGCCGGCGGCGTCCGCCTCGCGCCAGAACGCGTCCACGGCCCGGGTGCCGGAGGCCGCCACCTCGCCGGCGAGCCGGTCGATGCGGGGGCTCTGCGCGCGGGGGGCCGGCGCCGGCCGCGGGATGCGCGGGGGCACGGCGTGCGCGCCCGACTGCGCGCCTGCCCGAGCGCCGCCGGTCGGGGTCATGCCCGTGCCTCCGCCGCGCGCCCCTCCATCGCCGGGGCCTCCGGAGCCTGCGCTTCCGCCGCCGGCCCCTCCTGCCGCGGGGCCTCCGCGGACTCCTTGGTGACCACCACCGGCGCGCCGTCGCTGGGCGCGGTGAGGATGTCCGCCTCCACGTCGAACAGTGCACGCACCAGCGCGGCATCCACCACCTCGGCGGGCGGGCCCCAGGCCACGACCTCCCCGTCGCGCATGGCCAGGACGTCGTCCGCGTACCGCGCCGCGGCGCCGATGTCGTGCAGCACCATCACCACGGTGCGGCCCGACCGTGCGACCCCGCGGGCCAGCCCCAGCACGCTCGCCGCATGGCCCATGTCGAGCGCACTGGTGGGTTCGTCCAGCAGCAGGACAGGCGACTCCTGCGCCAGCACCATCGCGAACCAGCACCGTTGCCGCTGTCCGCCGGACAGTTCGTCGAGCCGCCGGCCCGCGAGGCCGACGGTGCCGGTGGCCTCCAGCGCCTCGGCCACCGCCTCCTCGTCGCGCACCGACCACTGCCGGAACAGACCCTGGTGCGGATGCCGGCCGTATGCGACCAGTCCGGCGACGGTGAGCGCCTCCGGCGCCTGCGGGGACTGCGGCAGCAGCGCGACGCGGTGGGCCGCCTGCCGGGGGCGCATCCGCCACAGGTCCTCGCCGCCCACCTGCACCGCCCCGGACGTGGGCTTGTGCAGTCGGGCCACCGCGCGCAGCAGCGTCGACTTGCCGCAGCCGTTGGGGCCGACGATCGCCACCACTCTGCCCGCCTCCGCTGTGAACGACACGTCACGCACGGCGGGCGTCCCCGCGTAGCCGGCGCACACGCCCGACACGTCCAGCCCCGCGGCGGCCGCGCCCTGCGCGGCCGCGTTCAGCGTGCTCAACGGCTACCTCCTTCGTCGCGTGACAGCAGCACCCACAGCAGGAACGGCCCACCCAGCACTGCGGTGACCACACCCGCGGGGATCTCGACGGGCGCCAGGGAGCGGGCCGCCAGATCGGCCGCCACCACCAGCACCGCACCCACCACTGCAGACGATACGACCGGAACGCGGGCGGGCCCCGCCAGGTGCGAAGCGAGGACCGGCGCCGCCAGCGCCACGAACCCGATGGGCCCGCCGACGCCCACGGCGAGCCCGGCCATGCCGACGGCGACGGCCAGCACGGCCAACCGCGTCCTGTCGGGCCGCAGCCCCAGCGTGGCGGCGGTGGCGTCGTCGAGCCGCAGGACCGCCAGGCGCCGTGCGGCGAGCAGCGCGAGCGGGAACAGCACGGCCAGCCCGATCCCCACGGGTACCGCCGTCTCGTAGCCCCGGCCGTTGAGGCTGCCCATCGTCCACAGGAAGGACCCGCCCGCCGAGTTGATGTTCTGCGTGGCCAGCACGAGCTGGACGATCGACGAGAGCATCGTGGTGAGCGCGACGCCGACGATGAGGACCCGGTATCCGGCCGAGCCCATCCCCCCGGCCAGCAGCACGACGACCAGCCCGGCCGCGGCGGCGCCCACCGGCCCGGCCCACCAGGCGCCCACCAGGCCGGTGACGCTCGCTCCGGCGACGGCGAGTGTGGCCGTGGTCGCCCCCTCGCTCACGCCGAGCATGTCCGGGGTGGCCAGACGGTTGCGCGCCAGGGTCTGCGACAGGCAGCCGGCGGCGCCCAGTCCGGCCCCGGCCAGGAGGGCGCACACCACGCGCGGCAGCAGGATCTGCTGCACCAGCAGGTTCACCCCGCTGCTCGCCTGCCCGAACAGCCCCTGCAGCAGCTGCCCGGTGCCGAAGCCCGCCGAGTCGGTGAGCAGCGACACCACCACCAGCACCGCGGCGAACACCGTCACCGCTACGGCCACGATCGACCCGCGCCGTGCCAGCACCACCGAGTAGCGGCCGCGGCGCACCACCAGGCCGTCGGGGGGCCGCGGGCGCGCGATCCGTTCCGCAGTCACCGTGCCCGCCGCGTCCCCGTCCCGCATCGGATCATCCTGTGTACGGAGCTCCTGCCTCGGGTCCGCGGTCCGCCCGAAGCCCATCACAAGCCCCCCTGCCGTGACGCGCCGAGCGTGAGCAGCCTGCGCGAGCGCGCCAGCACGATGAGCAGCGGCGCACCGATGAGCGCCAGCAGCACCGCGACCGGCGCCTCATAGGGAGCGATCACCACCCGCGCGGCCACGTCGGCCACCAGCACCGCCAGCGCGCCGGCCAGCCCCGCGAACACGATCTGCGGAACCATCGCGTTGCCCACCACTGCGCGTGCGATGTACGGGGCGAGCAGCCCGACGAACGCGACCGGGCCCGCGACCGCCACCGAGGCGGCTGTGAGGAGCGTCACCGACACGACGACCACCGAGCGGATCAATTTGGGCCGGTGCCCCAGCGAGCGCGCCGTCTCGTCCCCCAGCGAGAGCGCGGACAGCGGCCGCGCCGAGGCGACGGCGATGACGACGCCCGCGATCACGAACGGCAGCACGTCGAGCACCGCGTCGGAGGAGACGCCGGACAGCGAACCCAGGATCCACCAGCGGTACTCGTCGTAGCTGGCCTGCTTGCCCAACAGCAGGTAGGCGGTGATCCCGCGGACCGTGGCGCCGATGGCCGCGCCGGCCAGGACGAGCCGCAGCGGCGATGCGCCGCCCGGCCCCTTGGATGCGATGAGCAGGACCACGGCGCTCACCACCAGCGCGCCGGCGAACGCCCAGCCCAGGCGCTCGGTGCCGGTCCCGGCGGCGCCGAGCATGATCCCGGAGACCACGCCCAGCGCGCCGCCGGCGTTCACGCCGAGCAGGCCCGTCTCCGCGAGCGGGTTGCGGGTCACCGCCTGCAGCAGGGAACCCGCCACGCCCAGCGCGACTCCGATGAGCATCCCGGCCAACGTCCGGGGCAGGCGCAGGTCCATCACGACGACACCCAGGTGCGCGTCGTCGCGCGCGCCGCCGATACCCAGCAGGTACTCGATCGCACGCCACGCGCCGGTGTCCCCGGATCCGAACAGCAGGGAGGCGACCGCGGCCAGAAGCAGCGCCAGAATGAGCAGGACGACCATCGTGCGGCGCCCTCCCGGGCCGCCCGGGACCGACGGCACCACCCCCCTGGCGCCGGGGCGGCGGTCCGTGGCAGCATGATCGACGGCCATGAAGTTAGCCTAAGTTAACCGATGCGGCCGGGTCGAACGGGCCCGCATGCGCACGGGCACCGGCGGACTGCGCCCGTGACCGACGGCGCACACCGTGCCCCGGTGCCGTCCACGGTACCGCCGCGCAGCAGCCGCTCGGGACCTCCGGCGCACCGCCCCGGTTACGGCGCCGACCCCGGCGTGCCCACACCGCGTGGCCCGGACCGCGCGGCCAAGACTGCGTGGCCGAGACCACGTGGCCAAGACTGCGTGGCCAACACTGCGTGGCCAAGACGACTACACAACGGAGCACTGATGCCGCAGACGACGCCCCCCGCCCGCCCGCTGACCGGAGGCCGCGCACCCCGACGCCTCCGGCGCGTCACCACCCTGCTGACCGCCCTTCTGGCGATGCTGCTGGCGCTCACCGCCTGCGGCGGCGGCTCGGGGTCCGGCTCGGGCGGCGGGGACCAGGCGTCGGACGCGGGCACCGTCACGGTGACCGATGCCACCGGCACGCAGGTGGAGGTGCCCGAGGACCCGCAGCGCGTGGTGACGCTCAGCGAGCTCGACCTCGACTCGGCGCTGGCCCTCGGCATCACGCCCGTCGGCGCCACCGCCGGGCGCGGCCAGGACGGGCCGCCCCGCTACCTGGGCGACAAGGCCGACGGCATCCCGATGGTCGGCACCGTCACGGGCCCCGAGCTCGACAAGGTGATCAAGGCGGATCCCGACGTGATCCTCGCCGGGCAGGTGCGTGACGAGCAGGTGCTCTCACGCCTGCGGCAGATCGCCCCCACCGTGGTCACGTTCCAGGTGGGCGACAACTGGAAGGACGCGTTCGGCGCCGTCGCAGAAGCGCTGGGCCGCACCGACAAGCAGCAGGAAGTCATGTCCGGGTACCAGGCGAAACTCGACTCGGTCCGCTCCGACCTCGGACCGGCCGCGGACTCTGTGGTCAGCGTCGTGCGCTGGAACCCCAAGGGCCCGAGCACCATCAACAAGGGCACGTTCGCCGGGACCGTCCTCACGGACGTGGGCTTCCAGCGGCCGGAGGGGCAGCGGGAGGAGGCCGTGCACAGCATGCCGCTGAGCATGGAGAACCTCGACGCCATCGACGGCGACTGGATCTTCGTCGGCACCCTGTCCGGCAAGGGCTCGGACGTCGACGCCCTCGAGTCCGCCAAGGCCAGCCCGTCCTTCGCCGCACTGAATGCCGTCAAGGAGGGCCACGTGAGCACCGTCGACGGCTCCAAGTGGATGAGCCTGGGCGGTCCGCTGGCGGCGCTCTCGATGCTCGACGACATCGACCAGGCGATGGCGCAGGGCGATTAGGCCGGTGCAGTCCGCGGCGCCCGCGGCCTGCAGAACTCCGGCGATCTGACGACCCTCGGCACCAACCGGGAAAGGCGGCGATCCCACATGACCGTGCAACACCCCGAGACCATTGACGAGCTGCGGCAGGACATCAGCGAGATCCTCGAGGAGCCCGAAGCGGCCGAATTCTCCCCCGACGAGGACCTTCTGGACCTCGGCATGGACTCGATGCGGATGATGACCCTGGTGACCCGGTGGAACCGGCGGGGCATCGAGGTGGGCTTCGTCGAACTCGTCGAGGAGCCCACCCTGGAGGCGTGGCTGGCTCTGCTCACCCGCGACAGCGACGGTCCGGGCGGCGACGGCCCGGGGGACGACATCCGGATCGGCGGTGACCGGGAGGGCGGGCACACCGCATGAGCAGGGTGCTCCCGCTCACCCGCGCGCAGACCGGCATCTGGTTCGCGCAGCAGCGTGACCCGCAGAGCCCCGCGTTCAATTGCGCGGAGTACGTGCGTATCCGCGGCCCGCTCGGCCCCACCGGGCTCGAGAGGCTGCAGTGGGCGGTCCGCCGGGTCGTCGCCGAGACCTGGACGCTGACCGCCCGGGTCGACGAGTCGTCCGCCGGAGACGGCGAACCGCACCAGGTGCTGGGCGCGCGGTGGCGGGATCCCGTCCGCATCGTCGACGTCTCCACCGCCGCAGACCCGGACGCCGCCGCGCAGCAGGTGATGCGCGAGGAGACCGCGGTCCCGCTCAACCCCGGGCACGACGACCTGTTCTCGGCCGTCGTCCTGTCCCTCGGCGAGGATGCGGACGTGCTGCTGTATCTGCGGGCGCACCACCTCGTGCTCGACGGATTCGGGTTCTCCTCGGTCATCCGGCGGATCGCCACGCACTTCACCGCGTCCGAGCGGGGCGTGGAGCCGCCGGCGAGCCCGTTCGCACCGCTCGACGGGCTCCTGGCGGAGGAGGAGGCGTACCGGGCGTCCCCCGACTTCGTCGCAGACCGGGGGTTCTGGACCCGGCGGATGGACGGTTCCGGCGACGCGGTGAGCCTGGCCGAAGAGGCCCGCCCCGCGGCGCGGACGGTCCTGCGCCGCGACGGCCGGCTGCCCGGCGCGACGGCGCGTGCGCTGGATGAGGCGGCCCGCAGCCGCGGGTGCGCGTGGCCGGAGCTGGTCCTCGCCGCGTCGGCCGCATACGTCGCCACGCTCACCGGCTCCCCGGACGTCGTGCTGGGGCTGCCCGTGCTCGCCCGCACCGGGCCGGCGGCCACCAAAACCGCCACCACCACCGTCAACGTGCTGCCGCTGCCGCTGACCGTCGACGCCGGCCGGGACGTCGGCAGCCTCGCGCGGGCGGTGCGCGACGAGGTCGCCGCAGGCCGCGCGCATCAGCGCTACCGTCACGAGGACCTGCGTCGTGACCTGGGGCTGGTCGGCGGCACACGCCGGCTCAACGGTCCGCAGATCAACATCAAGCCGTTCGGCTACCCGCTGCGGTTCGGCGATCGCCGCGCCACTGTGCACTACCTGGCCGCGGGGCCGGTCGAGGATATCGAGCTCACCGTCCACACGGCCGCGCCCGACGGCGGTCTCGGGTTCGACATGACCGCGAACCCCCTGCTCTACGACGCAGAAGAGCTAGCGGCGCATCATGACCGGCTGCACGAGCTGATCACCCGCATCGCGACCGGCGGAGAGCAGGTCGGCGCCGCATCCGGGGCGGGCGTCGGCCTGGACGTCCCCGTCCGCCGGCTCGACATGACCACCGCCGCCGAACGGCATCTGATCGACGACTGCAACGACACCGCCCACGACGTCGATCGCGCGACGCTCATCGACCGCATCGAATCGGCCGCCCGCCGCGCACCGGATGCACCGGCGCTGCGGTTCCGTGGACGGACGATGACCTACGGCGAGCTGGACCGGCGCGCGGACCGGCTGGCGGCGATCCTGCGGGCGGACCACGGGATCGGCAGCGGCACGGCGGGCTCGGCCCCGAGCGGCTCCGGTTCTCCCGTCGAGATCGTCGCGGTGGCCCTCCCCCGCTCCTTCGATCTGCTGGTGGGGCTGCTCGCGGCCCTCAAATGCGGCGCCGCCTATCTGCCGGTGGATCCCGACTATCCCGACGAGCGGATCCACTACCTGCTCGACCACGCGGGGCCGGGCTGCGTGATCACCTCGGGGGAGGTGGCCGACCGCATCGGCGCCGACCCGCACACCCCGCGCGTGCGCCTGGACGACGCCGGGGTCCGCGCGGTGCTCGACGGACAGGCACCCGACCCACGACCGGACGTGCCCGTCACGCGGGCCGCCGACCTCATCGACCGGCCGGCCTACGTCATCTACACCTCCGGTTCCACCGGTGCGCCCAAGGGCGTGGTGGTTCCGCACCGGGCGATCGTCAACCGGCTCGCCTGGATGCAGCACGCGTTCGACCTGCGCCCCGACGACGCGGTGCTGCAGAAGACGCCGTCCGGGTTCGATGTGTCGGTGTGGGAATTCTTCTGGCCCTTGATCACCGGTTCCACCCTCGTGATCGCCGAACCGGGAGGACACCGCGACCCCGCATATCTTGCGGGGCTCATCGCCGACGAGGCCGTCACCACCGTCCACTTCGTGCCCTCGATGCTGGAGGCGTTCCTCGGCGAACCCGACGTCCGGCGCCGCCCGGCCACCTCGCTGCGCCGGATCGTCTGCAGCGGCGAGGCGCTCGACGCGGAGGTCGCCGACCGCGCCTACCGGCTGCTGGGAGCCCCCGTCTACAACCTCTACGGCCCCACCGAGGCTGCTGTCGACGTGAGCTGGTGGCGCCATCGGCCCGGATCTCCGAGTGTGCCCATCGGCCATCCGGTGTGGAACACACGATTGCATGTGCTGGGGCCCGGTCTCCGGCCCGTCCCGCCGGGAGCGGCAGGCGACCTGTACATCGCGGGAATACAGCTGGCGGACGGTTACCTGCACCGACCGGACCTCACAGCGCAGCGGTTCGTGGCGGATCCGTCAGGCGCCCCCGGCGCGCGGATGTACCGCACCGGGGATCAGGCACGGCGGCGCCGCGACGGCGCCATCGAGTACCTGGGGCGTGACGACGACCAGGTGAAGATCCGCGGGGTCCGCATCGAACCGTCCGAGATCGCCGCGGCGATGCGCGGAATCGACGGCGTGCGGCAGGCCGCAGTGGTGGCGTCCGGATCCGGCGCGGGCGGTTCCGGAGCAATGGCCCTGGTGGGTTACGCCGTGCTCGACGACGGCGCCGAGCTCGAGGCGTCGGGGATCCGTCACGCGCTCACCGCCGCGCTGCCCGCCGCAATGGTGCCTGCGCACGTGGTGCTGATCGACTCGCTGCCGGTGACCGCCAACGGGAAACTCGACCGCGCCGCACTGCCGGCGCCGGACCCCACCGGCACGGACCCCACCGCCGCGCCGCGCTCACCGCACGAACAGGTGCTGTGCGAGATCATGGCGGAGGTCCTGGGGCTCAGGGCGGTGGCGCCCACCGACGACTTCTTCGATCTCGGCGGGCACTCGCTGGCCGCGGTGGCCCTCGTGCGGCGGCTGCGCGAGGAACTCGGCGCCGAGGTGGGCGTCGGCACCGTCTTCGCCGCACCCGATGCGCGCACGCTCGCCGCCGAACTCGATGCCGGGACGG
Organism: uncultured Mycobacteriaceae bacterium; assembly: GCA_964451655.1. Classification (GTDB taxonomy): domain Bacteria; phylum Actinomycetota; class Actinomycetes; order Mycobacteriales; family Mycobacteriaceae; genus Tomitella. Next base: position 18,305 of record CAYVJJ010000009.1, read on the forward strand.
CCGACCGTTCCCTCGACGTGCTGTTCCCGCTGCGCGCCGGCGGCGCGGGGCCCACGCTGTACTGCGTGCACCCGGCAGGCGGGCTCGGCTGGTGCTACGCGGGCCTGGCGCGCCGGCTTCCCGCGGGCAGTGCGGTGACGGCGGTGCAGGCCCGCGGACTCGACGGCCGCTCCCGACTTCCGCAGAGCATCGACGAGATGGCCGCCGACTACGTGGACGCGATCCGCGCCGACGGGGACGCGGGCCCCTACCACCTGCTCGGCTGGTCGGTGGGCGGCGTGATCGCGCACGCGATGGCCGAGCTGATCGAGCGGACCGGCGGCACCGTCGCCTCGCTGACGATGCTCGACTCGTACCCGAGCGACCAGTGGCGCGATCTCGAGGAGCCCACCGAGGAGAAGGCGCTGCGGGCCCTGTTGCACATGGCCGGGCAGGACCCCGATTCCGGTGATGAGGGCGGGGGTGCCGGAGGCGGCGCCGAGCGCGGTGATGGCGACGGGCGCGGTGATGGCTCCGGGATCGGTGTTGGCGCCGAGCATGGTGATGGCGCCGTGCGTGGTGATGGCGACGGTGCCCGGGCCGCTGTGCTGGACCGGCTGCGGCGCGGGGGCAGCGCTCTCGGCAGCCTCGGAGACGAGACGCTCTCCGCCGTGATCGACATCGTCGCCAACAACGCGCGTCTCATGCGCGAGCACCGGCACCGCCCATACTCCGGCGACCTGCTCTTCTTCACGGCCGCCGCGCCCCGCGAGGAATCATGGCTGGACCGCGAGGCCTGGGCGCCGCACATCGCCGGGGTGATCGACGGGCACGACCTGCAGTGCACCCACCCGGAGATGATCGGCGAGCACGCACTCGACCGGATCGCCCCTGCAGTGGCAGAGCTTCTGGATCCGGTCACCGAGCCCGCGTGACCGGAGCGCCGGTCACGCGGGGGTCGGTTCGTCCTCTCCCCGCGCGCCGGTCCTCGCGCTCCGGCCGTCGCCTGCGGTCCGGATGCCACGCTCAGCGCTCTCCAGCATGAGGATCATCCCGGATCCGCGCACGACGTCACCGACGGCGCACGCGACCACTCCTGTGCAACGGACCCGCGCGCCGGTTGCAGCGGGTCCACCCGAAATCCGCGCATCCGACTGTCATCCGCGCGCCTATTCGCCCGGCCACGGCCGTCGCCGCGCACGCATTGCGACGACACGCCGAAACGACACGCGCGCAAAAGGAAGACCGGCGGGCGGATCCGAGACCGGTGCGCAAGACACAGATCCGTGCGCACAACAAGCCCCGTGCGCACAACACAGCCCCGTGCGCGCCCCGCCCGGAAGCCCCCGCCCGGAAACAACCGCCCCGCCGGCACCACACCGGGCCTCGCGGCCCGGCCGCCGTCAGTGGATGACGTCGCGGCGCACGATGGTCTCGTCGCGCCCGGGCCCCACGCCGATGCAGGACACCGGTGCGCCCGCGAGTTCCTCGATGCGCTCGACGTACCGGCGGGCGTTGTCCGGCAACTCGTCGTACGAGCGCATGTGGCTGATGTCCTCGAACCAGCCGGGAAGCTCTTCGTAGACGGGCTTCGCGTGGTGGATGTCGGTCTGGGTCATGGGCCACTCGTCCACGCGCCTGCCGTCGATCTCATAGCCGACGCAGATGGGCACCGTCTCGAGCCCGGACAGCACGTCGAGCTTGGTGAGGAAGTAGTCGGTGATCCCGTTGACACGGGTGGCGTACCGGGCGATGACCGCATCGAACCATCCGCACCGGCGTGAGCGCCCGGTGGTGACGCCCACCTCGCCGCCGTGCTTGGCCAGGTACTCGCCCCATTCATCGAACAGTTCGGTGGGGAACGGCCCCGAGCCCACACGCGTGGTGTACGCCTTGAGGATGCCGAGCACCGTGGTGATCCGGGTGGGCCCGATGCCCGAGCCCACCGCAGCGCCGCCCGCCGTCGGGTTCGAGGAGGTGACATAGGGGTAGGTGCCGTGGTCGACGTCCAGCAAGGTGCCCTGCGAGCCCTCGAGGAGCACGTTCTCGTCCCGCTCCAGTGCACCGCCCAGCGTCTTCTGGGTGTCGGCGATGCGGTGCTTGAAGCTCTCGGCCTGCTCGAGGACGCCCTCCACGACCTGCTGCGGGTCGAGGCCGCGGCGGTTGTAGATCTTGACCAGGATCTGGTTCTTCAGTTCGAGTGCGGCTTCGACCTTCTGGGTGAGGATCTTCTCGTCCAGCACGTCCGCCGCGCGCACCCCGACGCGCGCGATCTTGTCCTGGTAGCAGGGCCCGATGCCGCGGCCGGTGGTGCCGATCTTCTTGTTGCCCAGGAAACGCTCGGTGACCTTGTCGATGGCCACGTGGTACGGCATCAGCAGGTGCGCGTCTGCGCTGAGCAGCAGCGAGGACGTGTCCACCCCGCGCGCCTCGAGACCGGCGAGCTCGTCGAGCAGCACCGAGGGGTCCACCACCACCCCGTTGCCGATGACGTTGCCGACGCCGGGGGTGAGGATGCCGGACGGGATCAAGTGCAGCGCGAAGTTGTCGCCGTTGGGCAATACCACCGTGTGCCCGGCGTTGTTGCCGCCCTGGTACCGGACGACCCACTGCACGCGCCCGCCGAGCAGGTCCGTGGCCTTGCCTTTGCCTTCGTCGCCCCACTGGGCACCGATCAGAACGATCGCCGGCATCGTGTCTCCTACTACGTTCGGCCCCGGCCGTTCGGTCGGCGCCGTGGTGTTCGTTTCGCGGGTGCCGGAGGGCGCGACCGTCCGCGTTGTCCGGTCCTGTGGTCGATTCCGTCCCGATCCTGCGTGTTCCGCCCCGGACATGAGTACGCCCGGGGCGGCGTCACTGGACCGGCACCGGACCACTGGAGACCCCGGACGGGAAACCGGCCCCTGAGCACAGCCGGTGCTTCACTTTATCCCAGATCGCCGCGGCATCCCGTGTCCGCACCCGGTGCGCCTCCGCCGTGCCCTCGCCCGGCCGCCGCATCCGCTGCCGATCCCGGCCCCACTACCAGCCGTGCCTTCACCCCGGGCCGCCACCGGCCCCGATGTCGGCGCGTGCCGATCCCGATACGATGAGGTCCGTGCTGTTGCGATGCGGAGACGCCCCGATTCCGGTCACGCTGCCCGCCGAGGGCGCCGTGGCCGTCTCGGACGTCCCCACCCGCGCACAGCTGGCCGAGCATCTTCCGCGCACCGAGTTGCCGGAGCGGCTGATCGTCGTCGGCGAGGACGCGGCCCTCGCCGCGGTGCTCACCCATCTTCTGCGGTCGGAGCGCCTGGACGTGGAGGTGGCGTATGTCCCCTCCGTGCGCACCGAGGCCACGCGGATCCTGGGCCTGGACAAGGGCGCCAAGGCCGGCCGCACGGCCGCCGAGGGAACGGCGCAGCCGACGCCGCTGATCCGCGACGACCTGGGCGTGGTCCTCGTCGGCAGCGCCCAGCTCACCGGTCCCGACGGGGGCCGCCTGACCGGGGAGACCTACGTGGACGAGCGGGCGCTGTTCAGCGGCGAGACCGCCGGCATCCAGATCCAGCCCACGGGGAAGGCCCCCGGGCTGCGTGCGGCCCGGCAGGGGCGGTTGCGCCGCAAGTGGATGGAGGGCCGCGCCGCGCAGACGGGCGGGACGGCCATCGCCCTCGTCCGCGACGGCGTGCCGGAGACCAAGCGCTTGAAACGCTCGACGTTCTACCGCCACGTCACCGACTGGCTGCTGGTGCGCTGAGTGCCCCGGTTCCCCCGCCCCTCCCGGTCCCCGCGCGGCGCCGCGCCCGGGCCGGGCATCCGCCCGAGTCCCCTGTTCCTCGCGATCGTCGCCGCCACCCTGGTCGCCGGCGTCACCGCGTGGAACCTGGAAGGCCACCTCACGGCCATGCGCATCGCGGTGTTCGTGATGGTGGTCGGCGGCTGGGTGATCTCGCTGTGCCTGCACGAGTTCTCGCACGCCTACATCGCGTACCGGCACGGGGACATCGACGTGGAGGCGCGCGGGTACCTCACCCTCAACCCGCTGCGCTACACGCACCCGGTGCTGTCGCTGTTGCTGCCGGTGCTGTTCATCGCGATCGGCGGTATCGGCCTGCCGGGCGGCGCCGTCTACCTGCAGACGGGACACCTGTCCGCAGCTGTGCGCCGGCGCATCTCGCTGGCCGGCCCGCTCACCAACGCCCTGCTCGCCGTGGTGCTGCTGGTGTCGGTGCACGTCCTGGCGGACACCGAGGCGGGCGCGCCGGGCGGCGCGGTCCGCGGCGTCGTCTACGGGCTGGCGTTCCTGGGTTTCCTGCAGGTGATGGCGGCGGTGCTGAACCTGCTTCCCATCCCCGGGCTCGACGGCTACGCGCTGCTCGAGCCGCACCTGTCGCCGCAGACCCGGCGCAACATGGCCCAGTTCGCACCGTTCGGGATCATCGCGGTGTTCGCGCTGCTCACCATCGACCGTGTCAACACCGTGTTCTTCGACGTCATCTACCGCATCGTCGAGCTTTTCGGGGTCTCCCGCGCGTTCTCCACCATCGGCTACCTGCTGTTCCGATTCTGGACCTGACCGGCCCCGTCGGCACCGTAGTGTTGGGGCTATGAGCCCGATGCGTGGGCCGCGGCGTCACGGCACCCTCCGCCTGGCCGCGGCGGCCGTGGTCACGGCGGTGATCGCCGGCGGTGCCGTGGGCTTCGGGCTCGACCAGTGGGACACGGCCCGCCACCCGGACCATGCGCCCGCCGCCTCCGCACCGCAGGCCGCCACCGCGCCCGCCGTGCCGGAGCCGCCGTCGCCGGAGCCCGCGCTCGCGCTGGGCGGACCGGCGCCCGCCCTGCCGCCGGACGCCACCGTGGAGCAGGTGGCCGCGGCGATCACCCCCGCCACCGTCGCCGTGTGGACCGACATCCCCAACGACGTCGCCGGGCTGCGGACGCGGGGTGCCGGCACGGGGATCGTGCTGACCGGGGACGGGGTGGTGCTCACCAACAACCACGTCGTCGCCGGAACCCGGTCGGTGAGCGCCACCGCGCCGTCCAGCGGACTCGACTACGACGCGACCGTGCTCGGCTACGACCGGACCCGCGACATCGCCCTCCTGCAGTTGCACGGCCCGGACGGTACGCCGCCGTCCGGGCTGCCCGTGGCCGCCCTCGGCGACGCGCACTCGCTGCACATAGGCCAGCCCGTGGTGGCGCTGGGCAACGCGGGCGGCACCGGTTCGCTGATCACGTCCCCCGGGACCGTCACCGCCTTCGACCAGTCGATCCGCGCGACCGACGCCGACGGCACCACCGAGGACCTCGACGGAGTCATCCAGATCGCCGCCGACATCAACCCGGGGGACTCGGGTGGGCCACTGGTGGACATGCGCGGGCACATCGTGGGCGTCAACACCGCGAAGTCGGAGTCCGTGCAGGCGAAGACGGCGGGTGGCCGCGGGTTCGCCGTGCCGATCGGCGACGCACTGCAGGTGGCGCGCGTCGTGCTGGGCGCGGAGGGCTCCGGCACTGCACAGCAGGGCACGGTGCACGTCGGCCCCACCGCGCAGCTGGGGGTGCGTGTGCGCAGCCGCACCGTGGAACCGCCGCGCGGGGCCGTCGTGGTGGAGATCGTGCCGGGCGGTGCGGCGGCGTCGACGCCGCTGCGGGAGGGCGACGTGGTCACCGCGTTCGACGGGCAGGCGATCGACGGGGCGGATGCGCTGAGTTCCGCCGTCGACGCCCACGCACCGGGCGACGTGGTGGAGTTGGAATGGGTGGACGCGGCCGGTGCGGTGATGCGGGCCCCGGTCACCTTGGGAGAGGGGCTGCCCCGCTGACCGCCTCGGGGCAGTCGCTGCCGTGGTGTCCACGGTGGTCGGCGCGCTCGGCGGCATGGTCCACCTGCAATGTGGTGTGGGTGACGCCGAATTCTTCGCGCAGCAGCTCCTCGAGTTCCGCGCGCACCAGATGGCACGGCGCGCCGTCGGCGACGATCACGTGGGCCGACAGCGACGGGAACCCCGAGGTCACCTCCCATACGTGCAGCTCGTGCACTTCGTCGACGCGCGGGTCTGCGGCCATACGCCGGCCCACCGCGTCCGGGTCCATGCCCCGCGGGGCCGCCTCCAGCACCACGCGGCCGCCGTCGCGCACCAGCGCGTATCCCGCCTTGCACATCAGGGCGGCCACGAACAGCGAGGCCAGCGCGTCCGCCCGCACCCACCCGGTGAAGTGGATGACGGTGCCGGCCACCGCGGTGCCGATGAACGCGTAGAGGTCGGTGAGGATGTGCTGGAACGAGCCCTCCACGTTGAGGCTCTGCCTGTTCGCCTTGCTCAGCGACCACGTGGCCAGCAGGTTCACGGCGATGCCGATGAGCGCGACGATCACCACGGCGCCGCCCTCGACCTCCGGCGGGTCGAGGAGCCGCAGCACCGACATCACGGTGAAGAACGCCGCCAGGCCCAGCAGTGTGGCGCCGTTGACGATGGCGGAGACGATCTCGACGCGCTTGAGACCGAATGTGTAGGAGCCGCGGGCCGGCCGAGCGGCCAGTGCCATCGCCACGAGCGACAGCCCGATGGCTGCGGCGTCCGAAACCATGTGGCCCGCGTCCGCGAGCAGCGCCAGCGAGCCGGTGAGCAGGCCGACGACCACCTCGCCCGCCATGAGGCCCAGGATCAGCAGCAGCGCGATCCACAGGAAGCGGCGGTCCGCGTCCGCGGCGACGCCGTGCGTGTGCCCGGCGCCGTGCTCGTGCGTGTGCCCCATGACGCTCATCATATGCAAGTATGCGCATACGTCAATAGCGGGAGGACTCGCCTCGGGACGGCCGGCGCCCGGGAAGACGGCCCCGGGCGGGATACCTGCCATTTCGGGGATACATCGAGCAGACCGCCACGGGATGTTATACGTTTGTGACCGCGATCGGCTGCGCGATGCCGTCGACCGCCGCCGCAGTCGGGGACGGCGCCCACAGCTCACATCACGGAACCATCCAGGTCAGCAATGGCGGCAAGGACCTGCCGCAGACACGGACCTGCCACAGAACGGAGCACCACTGTGTCCCGCTACCGCCCGCGCCACCGCGCACCCCGCCGCCCCGTGCTCGGCACCGCGCTGCGCCGCACGGTGATCGGCACCGCCGTCACCGCCACCGCCCTGATCACCCCGGCCACAGCGGCACTCGCCGCACCCTCATCGAGCGCCGGCTCGGAGAGCCTCGGCTCCGGCAGCACCGGGTCCACCGGCTCACTCGGCTCGATGGGCTCCGCAGGCTCCGGCAGCATCGGCGAGAACGCCGGCGCGCTCCCCGTCCCCAGCCCGCGCGGCGTGGTCGCGCTCGGCGCCGCCATGACCCAGGCGGGCAAGCCGTACGAGTGGGGCGCGGAGGGGCCGAACAGCTACGACTGCTCCGGCCTGGTGTGGTGGGCCTACCAGCAGCTCGGCATCGATATCGGCCGCACCACCTACGACCAGATCTACGACGGCGTCGACGTCCCGCTCAACAACATCCAGCCGGGCGACCTGATCATCTTCCGCGAGGACAACTCGCACATCGGGATCTACGCGGGCTTCGGGCAGGTGTGGAACGCCTACGACTACGGCGTGCCCATCGGCCTGACCCCGCTGGCCGACGAGCCGCCGATCCACATCGTCCGGCGCATCTACTGACCCTGCCCGGCCGCCGCTGAGGCCGCCGCCGCGCCGAGGCCGGTGCGGCGGCGCCCCGGCGCGGGCCGGCCTCAGCGCAGGGCGTCCACGATCGCCCGGTGACGCGCCCTACCGCGCCGCGCGCAGCAGGTACACGTCCATGACCCACCCGCGGGCGGACCTGGCGCGCTCCCGGGCCGCACGGATCGCGGGGAGCGCCTCCGCCAGCCGGCCGGACACGATCTCCTCGTCGGGGGTGCCCAGATTCGCGCCCCAGTGGATGTGCCACTCGCCGGGCAGGTCCCCACAGGCGAGCGCCCCGTCCAGCATGACGACGAAGTCGGCGCCGGGCCGCGCCGCCGCCTCGCGGGCCAGCCGCCGGCCGGTGGTGATCAGTACCGAGCCGCCGATGCGGTTGAGCACCAGCCGGTGCCGCGCCGCCAGCAGCGACACGCTGCTGACGCCGGGCAGCACCTCGTAGTCGACGCCGAGACCGCCGTCGCGCACCTGCTCGAGCACGCGGACGGTGCTGTCGTAGAGGCTCGGGTCACCCCACACGGGCACCACGGCGGTGCCGCCCCGGGGCAGCGATCCGCGCAGCGCATCCGACCACGCCCGAGCGCGGGCCGCATGCCAGTCACGCACCGCCGCATCGTATTCGGCGTCGCCGCGGGGCATCCGGTCGCGCGGCGGGTCGGCCACCGCCGTCACGCGGTACGGGCCCGACGTGCGGTGGCGGGCGATGATCGCCTCGCGCAGCCGCACCAGGTCGCCGGCCCCGGAGGCGCCGCCGCTGCCCGCCTTGTCCGCCACCAGGAACACATCGGCCGCATCCAGCGCGCGCACCGCCTCCACCGTCACCTGGTCCAGCCCCCCGGCACCGATGCCGACGACCAGCACGCGGTACCCCGGTCCGCTCACTGCCGGTCCGCTCACTGCCGGTCCTCGAGGTCCCCCTCGACCTCCAGGTACGCACGGCGCATCGCGTCGAGCGTCTCCGGATCCGGCTCCGCCCACAGCCCGCGGTCGGCGGCCTCGGTGAGCCGCTCGATGATGCCCTGCAACGCCCACGGGTTGGCTTCGCGCAGGAAGTCCTGGTTCACCTTGTCCAGCGCGTAGTTCTGCGCCAGCGACTCGTACATCCAGTCGTGCACCACCGAGGCGGTGGCGTCGTAGCCGAACAGGTAGTCGACGGTGGCCGCCATCTCGAACGCACCCTTGTAGCCGTGCCGGCGCATGGCGGCCATCCAGCGGGGGTTGACCACGCGGGCGCGGAACACGCGCGCCGTCTCCTCCTCCAGCGAGCGGGTGCGCACCGCGTCCGGCGAGGTCGAATCGCCGATGTACGAGCGCGGCGCGGAGCCCGTGAGCGCACGGATGGTCGCGATCATGCCGCCGTGGTACTGGAAGTAGTCGTCCGAGTCGGCGATGTCGTGCT